>CBDUKY010000205.1:0-6108 GCA_965367925.1 uncultured Pseudomonadales bacterium
CGTAATTCACGGATATGATTAGCTGCATAACGTCCGGCGAGCATATTAATCACCAAATCAAACTGGGTTCTACTGAGGCCCTGAAAGGCAGTGGAACGTTTAAGTTCTGTATAGAGTTCTGTGAGATCCCAACGGGCGGTGCCTGCCATGGAAATAATAATTTGTGCGAGCACATCAAGTGGACAATTAACGGTATGGATCGGCTCGATATCTCGCTCAAGCACGGCTTTGCTCAATACCGCGGCTTCAATAAAGTCATTGGGGTGGGTAGGGTAGATAGTGCAACGACTGACCTCGCCAACGCCGTGGCCGGCGCGCCCAATTCGCTGAATGGCTGAGGAAATACCATCTGGTGACTGGATTAAAATAACCTCATCAAGGGCACCAATATCAATGCCCATTTCAAGCGTACCTGTTGCAACGATTGCGGCGAGGTGCCCGGATTTTAGTTTTTGTTCAACATCAAACCGTATTTCTCGTGCCAGGGAGCCGTGGTGTGCATAGGCGAGGGTTTCATTGGCAGCAATATTGATCTTGTGGGTTAATTTTTCACACAGTGTCCGGCTATTAACGAAGAGTAGGGTGGAACGATTGGCGCGAATCTTATTAACGAAATCTACTGCCAGTGAGTCCCAGATTTTTTCATCTTCTGGCCGATTAGCGCTAGCATCTGGGTAGCGGACAGTCACCTCGAATTGTTTTTTGTCGTTGGAAATCAAGGTGCTAATGGGGCGGGCCATGAAACTATCGTCCGGCTGCCTGATATTGCCCGCAACAAATTTTGCTACCCTGTCTAACGGCTGTACTGTGGCGGAAAGGGCTATCCGCTGGAACTCACCGGCAAGTGGTACAAGTCTTTCCACAGCGCTCATCAAGTAAACGCCACGCTTGCTATTCACCACGCCATGAATCTCGTCGAGGATCACTGACCTGATGTCCTGGAGCACATTGACGCCGCCACGGCTTGAGAGCATCAGGTTTAGACTCTCTGGGGTAGTGATAAGAATTTCAGGTGGCCTACGTAACATACGCTGCCTTTCACTCTGGTCTGTGTCACCGCTACGGGTCTGGACACGGATATCTGGGAAGTCGATACCCTGTGTCTCGGCCAATTTGCGAAGTGCATCCAGTGGGCTTAATAGATTGCGCTGAATATCGTTGTTCAGGGCCTTCAGCGGGCTGATGTAGAGCACACTGGTATTGCCAGAGGCATAGTCACCAATTAAAAATCGATTAATGGCACACAAGAAAGCAGTCAGGGTCTTGCCACTACCGGTTGGTGCAGTAATCAGGAGGTTTTCATCGCTGGCAATTTTCGGCCAGGCCTGGATTTGAATATCCGTGGCGGCTGGATAGGTATCGGTAAACCATTGACCTATAAGCGGGTGAAATTGAGCAACTGCATCCATCTATAGAGTGTAGCCCATCTAATTAGGTGGACGTATACCTCAAATGGACTGATTACTATTCTTCAACGTGTCACAATTCACCTTTATCCAAATAGTTGTTCAGCCTGGATCTTGTTTATGAAGTGGTTTGTCGCCTCCTTACTATTTACCTTCTGTCTTGCCTGGCATCTGCCAGTATCGGCATCCTCCGTTGATGCAGAGCGACAGTCAATTACCATCGCCCTCAGCCAGGAGCCGCCAAACCTCGATAGCTTGCGTACCACCGATCTGGTGAGCTTTTTTGTCATCGGTCACGTCAATGAAGGACTGGTTAGGTATGACCGGCGCGGCAAGTTAATCCCCGGTCTTGCAACTAGTTGGGAGCAGGGGGATAAGCAAATTATCTTTCACCTTCGTCAGAATGCCAGATGGAGTGATGGATCAGCGATTACCGCCGATGACTTTGTCTATGCCTGGCGGACTATGAATGATCCTCAGACCGCTGCACCCTATGCGTCGATTATGTATCCGATCAAGAATGCTGAGAAGATTCAAAAGGGAGAACTGCCCGTCAATTCACTCGGGGTCAAGGCAGTTGATGATTTCACCCTCCAGGTAGATCTGGAACAACCCTGTGGTTACTGCATTACCGTTATGAACCACGCGGCCTTTTATCCAGTGCGGGAGTCTTTTCACAAGGCGCAGGGGGACAAGTATGGCGCAGAGGTGGAGAACCTACTTTATAACGGCCCATTTAAGCTGGTGAAATGGATTCATGGCTCAGAACTAAAGTTGGTAAAAAATCCCGACTACTGGAATGCAGACGAGGTTCACTTAAACGAGATTAATGTTGGCTATATCACTGAGGATAACCGAACGCGCCTGAATCTATTCAGAGATGACCGAATTGCACTGGTTCGACTGGGTGCTGATACGGTCAACGATGCTTCCCAGCAGGGGCTTAGAATGCGTACCTTTGTCACAGGTGGTATGGCCTATTTGCGCTTTAACAACACCAGTGATTCGATCATGGGCAACAAAAAAATCCGCCAGGCGGTTCGACTGGTATTCGATCCGGAAGAATTCGTAAATAAGGTTATCGGGATTCCTGGCTACAAGCCCGCTCATTCCTTCTTTCCGAGCTGGTTGAATGGTGTGGAGGGTAAGTTCGTTGATGAGTATCCCATGGAACCTGTCAGTCACGATATTGCCGCTGCCAGAGAACTTATAAAACAGGCGAAGCAAGAGCTTGGCGTCAAGGAACTGCCAGCTATAACACTGCTAAGCACCACCTCGCCAACAGGGGCCAAGATAGCTGAATACTTTCAAGGACTACTGAATCAAAAGCTTGGTTTGAAAGTTAAGGTTGACCAGCAAATATTCAAACAATATATCGAAAAGGTGAATCGTACAGAGTTCGATATTTCGCTGGCGAGTTGGTATCCAGACTTCGACGACATTGTCACCTACGCCGATTTACTGGCGTCATATAATCTCAACAATGGCGGTAAGTTTAATAGTCCAGAATATGATCGGCTACTTGCTGTATTGATGGGCACAAAAGAGCCGCGTGCACGAATGGAAGCGGCTGATAAACTACAAAAAATTATTGCAGAGGAAGTACCTGTTTTGCCCATGGCTGAAACCGGCTCAGCCTATATTCAACATCCTAAATTGCGCGGCGTTGTCAGGCGTGTGCTAGGTGCTGACCCGGATTACACCTTCGCGAGGGTTGTGGAGTGATTTCTGGCACCACGTGTCCCCCGGTTTGCACCGATAATCGTTGTCAACGGTGTGTTTTCTTGACCCAATGGGTGGGTAATGGTCTATTCTTCTTCATCCCGGGCAAATTGATATAGCGATGGTTAGGTTTTGGTCACGTGCAGCTTCTATGCGTGCACGCTCATATGGTCGAATTGCAGCAATGATTCTATTGCCGTTTTTGCCTGTGTCTATGTTTGCTGAAGTTTCCATCTCAGGGCTCGACGATATAACGATTGATGCCTGGGCTGGAAGTTCAAGTGATATCGAGGGTTCAGATACCTACTGTGCCTTGTCTTGTTCCAACTCATGCCGCTTTAATCGGGCCAGAGTATATGATGTCGCGGCTTACACTAGCGGGCCCACTGACGGTGCTGGTAATTTCTATCTCAGTCACGACAGTAGTTCTGCGACCCTGCCGGTTACCTTTGAATGGACCAACCCAAGCCAGGGTACCTTTGAGGTGAAGAACTACAATTCCACATTTACCACCGTACCGCCTTATCCTTACGCGCCTGGTGCAACCAATTGTGGTCAGGCAAACTCTCAAAATACCATCACCATTCGCGTTAAGGCGGCCGATCTTGCTTCTGCTCGTGCAGGCACCTATTCAGAAACCTTTTCCATTGATATGTGTCGTTTGCAGAATGGCTTCACAGCGGAGTGTGCATCACCAGTTGCCTTCTCTGTGAATTTGCCCGAATTGATTCAACTCACCCAGATGAAAGATTTTGACTTTGATGAATGGGGTGGTGCTGGCGACCTTGAAACCACACAAAATTTTTGTGTGTTCAGAAATGGCTCAGGCGGCTTTAGCCTACAAGCCACAGGTGAACATAATTCAGGGGGTAGATTTCACCTGAGTAATAATACTGAAACCATACCCTATGATGTCAGCTTTCGTGGCAGCGGCAGCTGGTACAGCTCAACACCTGGCGTTAGCTTATCGAGTGCTGCAACCAATTTTAAAGGTAACAGTACCCGTGATTGCGGTGGCGGGACTTCCCACAGTATGCGAGTCACGGTCGATGAGAATGAGCTTAAAGGTGCTGTTGCTGGCACCTACACAGACACGATCACACTGTTAGTACAACCTGACTAGGATGCGGCATGCTGCTCAAGAACAGCAACAATTGCTGTTACTTCTTGCGGCATTTGTCTGTATCTGGGTTCTCTCCCATAGTATTTCCGATACCAACCTTGATCCCTATGGTGACATGCTTGAGAACTTTGCCTGGGGACAAAGTTTTAGCTGGGGCAATGATAAGCATCCACCCTTAGTAGGCTGGGTCGCCGGTATCTGGTTTCGAGTTTTTCCTGAGCTTAATTTCAGCTATCACATCCTATCCTATGGCACTGCTGCCCTCGGGCTTCTCGGTGTCTACAGGCTCGGTATTAGTCTCGGTTTGGCACAACATGCGCTCGCTGCTAGCTTGCTCCTCGCCTTGTCACTACCCTTTAGTACCCTGGCAGTAAAATTTAACGCGAATTCAATTCTGGTTGGTCTCTGGCCCTGGGTTGCGGTCGCCTGGTTGGCTAGTCTTAAAGAAACAGGATCTGCCGGCATACGCTGGTCTCTTGCGTTCGGGGTGCTGGCGGCGCTTGCTGTGCTCGGCAAGTATTACTCGGGTCTATTGCTACTGAGTATGCTGGTGGCGAGCATTATGACTGGCGCAGGGCGGCAATGGTTGTCAGGGGTTAAACCCTGGCTAGCATTGATTGCATTTATTGCCCTGCTAACACCACATATGCGCTGGCTCGCAGACCATGAATTTGTCACCTTTACCTATGTGGCGGCACAAGGAGACGGCACTGTTGGCCTAAAAGCACTGGGGAAGTTTGCCCTTGCCCCGCTTATTTACTGGCTAATACCCTGGCTGTTGGTGCCATTTGTTGCTGGACCAGTGCAAGCGGGGGAGGCGAGATCCGCACCAATCCGATGGTTGCAGCGAATGTTGTTAGCCTGGCGATGGCAGGGAAAAGATGATTTGTTGTTCTGGTTGGCAATACTGCCCTGGCTACTGTCATTGTTGGTGGGGCTAACGGGGTTTGTCACCTTGTCGATGCCCTGGGCCATGCCCCTCGGATTTGGCTTTAGCCTGCTATGGCTGCGCAATTTAGGTGCTGCAAGCACGGATAATAGTCGGGCTAAAAAGGTCTACTGGGGTTGGCTACTGCTTGTGCTGATCGTGAGTCCAATCTATGCATGGCAGCAATCGGTTAGTGGTCAGGCTAACTATTACTTGCCGCGCCAAGAAGCAGCGGCGCAAATAGTAAAGACCTGGAATGAAACCTATCCTGGGCAGCCTCTAAACTGGGTTGCAGGACCCTGGCCTGAACATGGGCTGCTAGCCTTTTATGGTGACCCCGACATTGAGGTGTTAGATAACTGGCATGGCCACATGGATATCGAAGGCAATGGTATCTATCTTTGTCCATTAGGGTATGTCGGCGATGGCGAAAATGTCATGCGCGAGACGAGCTGTGAGCATGCTAACAATAGTGATCTGTCTGATACCCAGGCGGTCATTGTAGAGAAACAGGGTTTTCGTTTTGCATTACAGGCCCCCTATCACTATCGTATGTATATCTATTTAGCCCCTTAGTTAGGAGTTGTACGTGGATTGGAAGATTTTTCTGACCATCTTTGCCTCGGTGTTCATTGCAGAGCTTGGTGATAAGACACAGCTTGCCACTATGCTGTTCGCGGCAGATAAAGAGGTGAGTAAGATGACGGTGTTCTTCGCCGCGTCCGCGGCACTCATTGTTGCGTCAGCCATTGGGGTTCTTGCTGGGAGCTTACTATCTGAATATATTAACGAGCGATACCTACACTACATTGCCGGTGTTGGATTTATTGGTATTGGCGTTTATACCTTGTACAACGCAGGATAGGGCGTTTAGTCTATATTCACTTTTGAAAAGGGTCGTTTATGAGATTTGTCAAAATACTAGTCGG
>CBDUKY010000206.1:0-6085 GCA_965367925.1 uncultured Pseudomonadales bacterium
ATGCCAAACAAAGCGACGTCCAAGTATCAAAGAATACTGCTGAAACTCAGCGGTGAAGCCTTGGGTGTTGACGGAATTGGTATCGATCCGAAAGTTTTGGATCGAATGGCGCTTGAAATTGGCCAGCTAGTCGGCATTGGTGTGCAGGTTGGGCTTGTCATCGGCGGAGGCAACTTGTTCCGTGGTGCACAGCTTAACGCTGCCGGTCTTGATCGTGTCACAGGCGATCATATGGGTATGCTAGCCACGGTTATGAACGCCCTGGCGATGCGCGATGCACTGGAGCGTGCAAGAATCCACACGGTTGTTATGTCTGCTATCCCAATGAGCGGTGTTGTTGAACACTATGACCGTCGATTGGCAATTCGCCATCTTGAACGTGGTGATGTTGTTATCTTCTCCGCTGGTACTGGTAATCCGTTTTTTACCACGGATTCCGCAGCCTGTTTACGGGGCATCGAAATAGACGCCGATATTGTGCTGAAAGGCACAAAGGTTGACGGCATCTATACAGCTGATCCGATGAAAGATCCTACTGCAACAAAATATGATCATCTTAGCTATGACGAGGTGCTTGAGAAGCAACTCGGTGTCATGGATTTAACTGCGATTTGCCTGGTGCGCGATCACAATATGCCGCTGCGGGTTTTCAATATGGAAAACAGCGGTGCGCTCAGAAACGCCATCGTCAATGAGGACGAAGGTACGCTCGTGACGAACCAAACCAGCGCGTCCTAGTGTCCTGGTAGTGAATAGAAATTAAGAGGGGTAAGAGGCCAAAGTGTTAAAAGAAATTAAGGAAGACGCCGCGGAAAGAATGCAAAAGTCATTAGCATCCTTAAGTATCGCGTTTGCGAAGATTAGAACTGGTCGCGCCCATCCATCGATTCTCGATGGCATTATGGTTGACTATTACGGCAACCCAACACCCTTAAATCAAGTTGCCAACGTCACGGTTGAAGACGCCCGTACCCTGGCCGTATCCCCCTGGGAAAAACCCATGGTGTCGGTAATTGAAAAAGCGATTCTAAAGTCTGATCTAGGGTTAAACCCTGCGACCAGCGGCGACAAGATTCGCATACCCATGCCGCCTCTGACAGAAGAAAATCGTCGAGATTTAACCAAAATTGCGAAAAGTGAAGCAGAAAATGCTCGTATCGCGATTCGAAACATTCGCCGGGATGCCAATTCTGATCTGAAGGAATTGCTGAAAGAAAAAGAAATCACTGAAGATGAATCTCGTCGCGGTGAGGAAGAAATTCAGAAGCTTACCGATGCAAAGATCAAAGAAGTTGATGACCTGCTTGTGACCAAGGAAGCAGATTTGATGGAGATTTGAGGGAAACCTCAGCCCCAGCCATGCTAAAACAGCGAATCATAACGGCGCTGATTCTTGCACCCATCGCGATAGGATGCATCTTCTTCTTACCCCCGGTCGGATTCGCTATTTTTATCGCTGCTGTTATTACCATTGGTGCCTGGGAATGGGCTAATCTGGCGGCACTCTCAGCACCGATGAGATATGTATACGCCGCGGTGATAGCGGTGCTCTGTCTGCTAAGTTATTTCCTACCCCCCATGTCTTTTCTCCTGGCCGCAGCAGCCTGGTGGGGCTTGTCCCTGGTCTTTATGCTGCAATACCCTGATGGTGCGGAACGCTGGTCCGGTAATCTACGACTTGGCATTATCGGCCTGTTTGTACTGGTGCCAGGCTTTGTCGCACTTCTGACATTGAGACAGGCTGCTGATCCACACTTTTTGATCCTCATGCTGTTTTTCCTTATCTGGGGAGCAGATATAGGTGCTTACTTTTCTGGCCGCGCACTAGGCAAACGAAAGCTTGCACCGGACGTCAGCCCCGGTAAAACCTGGGCCGGTTTTTTTGGTGGACTCATTGTTGCGCTGGGTATTGCGGTTGCGATGCTCCTCTGGCTCGGTAAGCCGGATCTAATGTCCATTCAGGGCATCATGCTGCTGTCTGGTATCGCAATTATTGTGATGGTGTCGGTACTTGGTGATCTGGTAATGAGTATGTTCAAGCGTAATCGTGGCATTAAAGATTCAAGTAATCTGCTACCTGGCCATGGTGGGGTGTTAGACAGAATCGATAGTTTACTATCCGCAGGGCCCTTATTTGCGCTGCTAATTCTTATCACAGGTTGGCAATAGTGGCTTTGCAAAAAATAACCATCCTTGGAGCAACAGGTAGTGTCGGTGTTGCGACCCTGGACGTTGTATCCCGTCATCCGGCGCGTTTTGAGGTCTTCGCACTAACAGCCAACAAGAATGTACTTGGCTTGTTGGACCAGTGTTTAAGATTTCGGCCAGCCTATGCGGTCATGCGAGACCCGGCAGCGGCTAAAAATCTCGAAGCAGAACTTCAACGCCAGCGTTGTCAAACCAGGGTCTTATCCGGTGAAGATGGCTTATGTGAAGTCGCCAGTATTGCCGAGGTTGATATTGTGATGGCCGCCATTGTTGGTGCTGCTGGACTCCAGGCATCTCTGGCCGCTGCGACAGCGGGTAAGCGTTTACTACTAGCGAACAAAGAGGCGCTGGTCATGTCTGGTGCGCTATTTATGCGTGCAGTGGCGGACAACAATGCTGTGCTGTTGCCAATTGATAGTGAACACAATGCCATTTTTCAGTGTCTTGCCAATGGTGCCGAAGCCCATGCTGGTGGGGTGACAAAAATTCTTTTAACAGGCTCAGGTGGTCCATTCCTCCGCAGTCCGCTGGATGCTCTTAGTAGTGTGACACCGGACGAGGCCTGCAATCATCCAAATTGGGATATGGGCCGGAAAATTTCTGTCGATTCCGCGACCATGATGAATAAAGGGTTGGAACTGATTGAAGCGAAATGGCTGTTTGCTACCTCCCCTGAGCATATTGAAATTGTGATTCATCCCCAGTCCACTATTCATTCTATGGTGCAATATGTTGATGGCTCGGTAGTGGCTGAACTGGGTAATCCAGATATGCGAACACCTATTGCCCATGGACTTGCCTGGCCGGAACGGATTGAATCAGGGGTCGAGCCACTGGACTTTCTTGCCCAGACGCCATTTTCCTTTGAAGCACTGGATCGAAATCGCTTTCCCTGTGTCGCCTTTGCCGAAGCAGCTTGTGCCGCTGATAGCTTGAGTATTGCGCTGAATGCGGCAAATGAAGTTGCCGTTGATAACTTTTTACATGAACTAATTCGATTTACTGATATCCCAATAGTTATAGAGTCGGTTTTAGGTCGGACAAGCAGTGTCGAAACACCTACAATGACCGACATATTAGCGGTGGATACCGAGGCAAGAAGCCTGGCCCAGGAAGCTGTTGCCGAACGTTCCAGTATGATGAAGAGATAGTATGTTAGAAGTATTACAAAGCATTCTTGCGCTGATAGTGACGCTCTCGATTCTTGTGACCTTTCACGAGTTTGGGCACTACTGGGTGGCTCGACTATGCAATGTCCATGTCCTTAGATTTAGCGTTGGATTTGGTAAGCCCTTGTTTATTAAACGCGGCAAGCCACCTGCAGAAGTACCTGTGCCGTCTGGTACAGAGATTCAAACCCGGAGCAATGAACCCCTTGAAGGTACTGAGTTCGCTGTTGCAGCGATCCCACTTGGTGGCTATGTCAAAATGCTGGACGAGCGGGAAGGCTTTGTTGCCGATGACCAGAAACATCTCGCCTTTAATCGAAAACCAGTCTGGCAGAGAATCGCCATTGTTGCCGCTGGCCCTATTGCTAACTTTATTCTCGCCATCGTTGCCTACTGGGTACTGTTTAGTGTTGGCGTAACAGGCATTGTGCCTCAGATAGGCGCGGTAGATAGTGCAACACCCGCAGGTATAAGCGGTCTGACCCAGGGCCAGGAAATTGTTGCAATTGATGATGAACCGACGCGTACCTGGTCCGATGTGAATATGCAAATGTTCAGCCGCATTGGTGATTCAGGGCAGCTAAAAATTACCGCCAGGTCCGCCGGTAGTAACAGTGCAACCTACGATTATTATATTCCGCTGGAAAACTGGCTCTCTGATGAAGAAAGCCCATATCCAACTGCATCACTCGGACTACAACCAGATTTTCCTCCTGCACCAGCCATCATAGGCAGTGTTGTTGAAGGTGAAGCGGCAGAGGCCGCTGGCATATTGTCCGGCGACAAGATATTAACCTTTAACGATCAGCCAGTTGCAGATTGGAATAATCTCGTTGAGCTTATCCAGGCCCATCCAGAACAACAGGTTGAACTTGCCATCCAACGTGGTGATACGGTGGTTCAGCGATCCGTGACACCTCGTCGAATTGACCGGGACGGTGTAAGTCAGGGTTTCCTGGGTGCGTCACGACAAGCGATGTCGATGCCAGAAAATTTGCAGCGTACGGTTAGCTATCCCTTCTATAGTGCGTGGATACCCGCGGTTCAGAAAACCTGGTCAGTCACGGTATTTACCCTCGATTCCATCAAAAAGATGATTGTCGGTGCGATTTCACCGAAGAACTTGAGTGGACCTATCACCATTGCCCAGGTTGCCAATGCAACTGCCCAGTCAGGGCTTGAAAGCTTTATTGGATTCATTGCTTTGTTGAGTATTAGTCTTGGCGTGTTAAATCTATTGCCTATACCCGTGTTAGATGGCGGCCATTTACTTTATTATCTGGTCGAGCTTATTAGCCGTAGACCCGTTCCAGAAAGAGTTCAGGTCTGGGGGATGCAGATGGGCATGTTTTTGATCGTCAGCGTGATGTTACTCGCGTTTTATAATGATCTAACAAGACTCTAAAAGTCAGATTAGATATTGAATTTCCGGTTGTTAAATCTATGAGAATAATAAGAAGCTTCATTGCCGTTCTGGCAACTGCATGCTGTTTACAAAGTTATGCCTTCACGATTTCCGATATTCGGGTTGAGGGGCTGCAGAGAATTTCTGCCGGGACAGTGTTTGCTGCGATTCCAGTGGCGGTGGGTTCTGAACTGAGCCAACCCGAAATGCGCGGTATTGTTCGCCAGATCTTTAAGACAGGTTCATTCGATGACGTCCAGATCGGCCGGGATGGCAACATCCTCGTCATCATCGTCAAAGAGCGACCTGCTATTGATTCTCTGACCATTGAAGGTAATAAGGCGATCAAAACCGAGGCCTTGCTAGAAGGTCTGAATAAGTCCGGGTTATCCGAAGGTGAGATATTTAAGAAGGTAACGCTGGAGCACATTCGCGCTGACCTTGAACGCCAATATGTATCCCAGGGTCGCTACGGTGCAAGAATCACGACGGAGCTTGAAGAACTACCCCGTAACCGTGTGGCAATTAAAATCAACGTCATAGAAGGGGACGTTGCTGGTATCAAGCATATCAATATTGTTGGCAATACGGTCTACGACGACGAGACGTTGCTCGATCTTCTTGAATTGCAGTTGCCTAGCCTGTTTTCTTTCTACACGAAAGATGACCGCTATTCCCGTGAAAAACTAACCGGTGATATTGAGTCGCTGGAATCATTTTATCTGGACCGGGGCTATCTAAACTTTTCTATCGACTCGACGCAGGTATCTATCGCACCTAACAAGGAAGACGTTTACATCACTATCAATGTGATCGAGGGTGAGAAGTACAAGGTCAATGAAGTTGATATCGCCGGTGAACTCCATGACATTCCCGAGGCGGGTATCCGTCAATTGGTTTATGTCCAGCCAGGCCAATATTTTTCTCGAAGATTAATTACCTCCTCTGAGGAGCAGATAGAAGCAGCCCTCGGTAATGCTGGTTACACCTTTGCTAGCGCAACGGGTCAGGCGATTCCTGTTGGTGAGGACAATGAGGTGGATGTGAAATTCTTCATCGATGCAGGCAAGCGGGCTTATGTACGCCGGATTACATTCGAAGGTAATACCTTCACCAAAGATGAAGTATTACGCCGTGAAATGCGCCAGATGGAAGGTGGTTGGGCGTCCAATGCATACATTGAACGATCAAAAATACGCTTAGAGCGATTAGGCTTCTTTAAGGAAGTGAATGTAGAAACGCCACAAGTGCCTGGTACTGATGACCAGATCGATGTGAACTACACAGTTGAAGAACAACCATC
>CBDUKY010000207.1:0-6078 GCA_965367925.1 uncultured Pseudomonadales bacterium
GTATCGTTTAAAGTTCCCATTAGAAGGAAGTACGACTCTACATGATTAGTTTGATCGGCATCTGCGTGCTACCGCTTCTGGCGTGGCTAATATCTACCCACCGAACAAAAGTAAATCCACGGACTGTTTTCGGCGCATTCGCCATTCAAGCAGCCATTGGTGGATTTGTGCTTTATGTACCCGCTGGTAAGCGGCTAGTTGAGATTCTAGCCGGTGGTGTAGCCAACATTCTGGTCTATTCCCAGGCTGGTATTGATTTCGTATTCGGCGGACTGGTTGGCGAGTCAATTGGCTTTGTCTTTGCACTGAATGTTCTGCCGGTCATTGTCTTCTTCTCCTCCCTGATCACGGTACTGTATTACCTTGGTGTCATGAGTTGGATCGTGAAGTTAATCGGTGGCTTCCTGCAGAAGGTGCTCGGTACTAGTCGGCCTGAATCCCTGAGTGCCGCGGCCAATATTTTTATTGGTCAAACGGAAGCACCGCTGGTTGTAAAACCCTTTCTACCACGCATGACTCAATCTGAGTTATTCGCTGTCATGGTTGGTGGCCTTGCATCCATTGCTGGTTCTGTAATGGCAGGCTATGCGGGCATGGGTGTGGATATTAAGTATCTACTTGCAGCCAGCTTTATGGCGGCACCCGGTGGTCTGATGATGGCCAAGATTGTGATGCCAGAAACAGAAGAACCGCATAATGAACTGACAGAGGTTCATGAAGACGAGGAAACTCACGTTAATATCTTCGATGCCGCGGCAGCGGGGGCTTTGACTGGTTTACAAATTGCCCTTGCCGTCGGTGCCATGCTCCTCGCCTTTATCGCCTTGATTGCATTATTAAATGGTGTACTTGCCTGGTTCACCGGCCTGGTAGGTATTGATGGCGTTACGATCGAACTGATTCTTGGCTATTTGTTTCAACCCATTGCCTGGATAATTGGTGTGCCCTGGAATGAGGCTAATATTGCTGGTAGCTTTATTGGTCAGAAGCTAGTACTTAACGAATTTGTCGCTTTTGTCAGCTTTGCAGATGTCATGTCTACCCTGACCCCACATACCCAGGCCATTATTACCTTTGCCTTGTGTGGCTTTGCGAACTTTTCATCCATCGCTATTTGCCTTGGCGGCATTGGTAGTCTGGCGCCTACAAGACGACAGGATATTGCCAGACTGGGTATGCGCGCACTTGCTGCGGCAACCCTGGCCAACCTGATGAGTGCTGCCATGGCAGGATTCTTTTTATCCTTGAGCTAGATCATTACAAAATGCGTGATGAGCGCATACAATACACCGCCTTTAAGTAACCCCTGAGAGCAGACCTGTACCGTGGCAGAATTAGAAGTCATCGACTATTTAGCACCAGATAGCGATCAGCGCTTTGTTGAATCCTTGCGCGCCATTGGCTTTGCTGCATTAAAAAATCATCCGCTGGATATGGTGCTCGTGAACAGCATTTACGATCGCTGGCGCGAATTTTTTCAGTCTGAACGAAAGTTCGAATATGCGGTTAACCGAAACACCCAGGACGGCTACTTCTCAACCCAGGATGCAGAATCAGCTAAGGGTCAAGAAGAACAAGACTTCAAAGAGTATTACCACTTCTATACCTGGGGTCAGTGCCCGGAAGAATTACGTCAGGAATTACAAACCTACTATGACGCGGCCCATAAATTTGCCGCTACCCTGCTCGGTTGGGTTGAGACTTATGCCCCGAATGAGGTGTCTAAGCACTTCACAGAGCCACTATCGAACATGATCAAAGACAGTCAGGTGACCCTACTACGCATCCTGCATTACCCGCCGATCCAACATCAAGGCGAGGTCACCTGGGCCGCTGCACACGAAGACATTAATCTACTGACGATTCTGCCAGCCTCAAATGAACCTGGCTTACAGGTACAACAAAAAAATGGCGAATGGTTGGATGTAAATTCCGACGCGAATCAAATTGTTGTCAATATTGGCGATATGCTTCAGGAAGCATCCGGTGGATATTTTCCTTCAACAACCCATCGGGTAGTAACGCCTGCCGAACTAAATGCTAGCATGCCTGCAGGCCCTGGACGGATGTCATTACCACTCTTTCTGCACCCAAGACCAGAAGTCAGGCTCTCGAACCGGTACACGGCCGGTAGCTATTTAGAAGAAAGACTCAAAGAACTTGGGGTTGTCTAAAATGGCTTACTGAACGCGGCAGTGACCCTGCCGCGTATTCAGTTTACCTACATTGCCCAGCCAAATATTCGGCCTATTACATCGTAAACCCAATCCCGCGTGTCGATCCAGGCATCCGAGGACTGCTCGTCATCCCATTTCGACTGTGCGACATCGATGATGTAATGGTGAATGTCATCAGCGTCCTGCTCTGAAAGCACATCAGAAAAACTCACCATCCCAAGACTGCTAAAGATGCCTTTAAGGACAATATCTTTAAATAGTTTATGACTGCCTTCAGACATATAGCGCAAGTCGGCAATTGCACCTGCGTTCGTCACATTGAGACCGTGACAGCGCATACAATGCTGGTTGTACAAGGCTTCACCGTGACTTCTTGCTGCCGCATCTTCTTCCTGCGCTGGTGGTTCAGGTAAGACCCTTGCTGCGGGTTGAGCGCTGGCTAGTGTTTTGTTTGCGCCTAGTTTGAAAGCAAGCAACCGACCAATACCGCCACCCTTCGCCTCCGGTTGATCAAACAGCAATCCAACGGCACCACCCCATCCTGCCAGCACCGCTATGTACTGTTCACCATCTAATTCATAGCTCACAGGCGGCGCAATGATGCCGTTACCAACATCGTATTCCCAGACTTTATTACCGTTTTCAGCATCATAGGCAACAAGAAATCCAGCACCATTACCTTGAAATACGAGGCCAGACTCAGTGGTAAGCACACCACCATTCCAGGCTGTTGAATGTTCAACTCGCCATCGCGGCGCTTGTTTGATCGGGTCCCAGGCAATGAGTCGGCCACGGAGTAGATGGCGCATCACCGCCTGGGCAAGGTTCGGATCTAACGACTGCATTGGGTTATCGGTACCGTCTGCATCTGCTTGACCAAGATTCCAATGGTGACCTTCAACATATTTAAAGTCCTTGGCCGTGCTGTACATGGAAACATTTTCCATGGCAGGAATGTACACCAACCCTGTTGCCTCGTTGTAAGCCATAGGCTGCCAGTTATGGCCACCAAATGGCGCAGGCTTAGTCATTTGAAATTCAACCCGGTGATCAGCATTTTCGGTTTCTACTGGCCGACCAGTTTCGATATCCACATGGCTCGCCCAGGTAATAGGTACATAGTTCTCAGCGGAGAGAAGCTCGCCTGTCGCCCGGTCAAGCACATAGAAGAAACCGTTTTTGGGTGCTTGCATAATGACTGATCGACGCTCACCATTAATCATAAGATCCGCGAGGATCATATGTTGTGTTGCCGTGTAGTCCCAGGTGTCTGCCGGGGTAGTTTGATAGTGCCAGACGTATTCGCCGGTAGACGCGTTAAGCGCGACAATAGAGGCGAGAAACAAATTATCGCCACCACCCGGACTTCTAATACTCCGGTTCCAGGGTGAGCCGTTGCCAACCCCTATATAGAGCAAATTAAGGTCTGGGTCGAAGGCCATGGAATCCCAGGCAGTACCACCGCCGCCAACTTTCCAAAACAAATCACCGGTCCAGGTTTTAGCAGCCATACGCATCGCTTCAGATTCCGCCGGCAAGGCAGGATTGCCTGGCACGGTATAAAACCGCCAGGCGAGTTCACCGGTCGCCACTTTATAAGCCGATACATATCCACGAACCCCATACTCAGCGCCACCGTTACCAATGATTACTGTGTCGTGAACAATTCGCGGTGCACCGGTAATGGTATAGGGTTTGGTCGAGTCTACCGTGAGCGTTTCCCAGCGCACCTTACCGTTACGTTTATCAAGCGCGATCAATCTACCATCCAGGGTGCCAACAAAAACTTTATCGTCTTTTACCGCAACACCACGGTTAACAACATCACAACAGGCGTTAGCCCCCCAGGCTTTTGGTACCTCAGGATCATAACGCCAGAGTAGTTCGCCTGTACTTGCGTTGTTCGCAAATACAACACTCCAGGAACCAGTTGTGTAGATCACACCATCGACAATAATCGGCGATGCTTCAAGCCCACGCCTTGAATCTGTATCGAACGACCAGGCAAGACCTAGCTGAGCAATATTCTCAGCGTTGATTTGTGTTAAAGGGGATTGTCGTTGTTCAAAGTCAGTTCTGCCATGCTTTGCCCAATCACCAATTCGTTCAACAGGTGTCAATTCAATTGGCGATAGCTGACCTGGTACAGACGAATCTGCAAAGGCGCTGGATACAGTCGCTGAGGTTACAACAAGTGAAATAGTTAAGAAAAAAAATGATAGAACTATAGTGACCCAGTGCACGAGGTACTCCGACAAAGTAAGACGCGTCAGTATAGTCCTTACCGCTGACAGCAGAAAAGGTACAAGTACCCTTTCTGCCTAAACAGTTAACTTAAGCGTCTTTCTTGTCTTTCTCTGCTGCTGCAGGTGCAGCGGGTGTAGTAGCGGCAGCTGGTGTTGCGGCTGTAGCACTCGTTGGTTTTTTACCACTGATTGCTGCTTGCCCACTCATACCGGTAGGAATTTGTTGAATCTTGTTGCCCTTTTTCAAAAACGCTTCTACGTCTGATTCAAGTGAATTACGGATATCGACGTTGGTTTGAGCAACGGTCTTCTTCTTGGTTGACATAATTGTCCTGTAGATTTTTGAGTAGAAGTTTCTTTAAGAGGAGGCTATGCCGGTATGTCTACTAACATACCGGCATTGGATAAGAATTCGAATGGAACTTTAGAGTGCAGTAACGTTTACAGCTTGAGGACCTTTAGGGCCATCTTCAATTGAGAACTCAACTTCCTGTCCATCCTCAAGAGTTTTGAATCTATCAGACTGAATTTGACTGAAATGAACGAAAGTCCGAAACCCATCAGCCTGGATAGCAGAGAAATGAACGAAAACGTCCTTTCCGCCATCATGTTCAATAAAACCAAAGCCCTTCTTCTCGTCGAACCATTTCACTCGACCTTTCGTAACACTCATGCCTTAACTCCTAACTAGGTAAAAATGTTCGTCACCTGAGCGACCTTTGCTGATGGACCTAGATTTACTTACGAGCAGACAAGATTGAGATAGCAATGCGTATCGAACTTTATGCGACATAAATACAACACTAACTTCCATCAGCCTTGGCAGTGTACCACACTGGATAAATAGGAAAAGCCGTCTTTTTAGGTGTTATTAGGCCACCCCCCGGCCAAAAATGACTATTTTTTACTCGTCTAACGCTTGCGCTTTAATCACTGCCTGGACCTGCCGCCAGTCCACAAGTTTGAGATTTTGCTTTGCTGTTGGTAACCGATTTCGTTGGTCATTAATCACCAGAAGGCCTTCAGGCAAGCCCTGCTGCGGCCTTGCAGTGGCCACGTAACCTGCGCTTTCATGGACACCATCGATACCTTTCGGCAAGTCTGCGCCAACTTTGAACCTTGCAACCAGCGTCATTGACGGTCGCTCAAACACTAAAAAACAGCCGTCACCAACGGATTGCGACAGTAAATAACCGTCTTTTCCGCCATAAATAGCCAGTCCAGACAGGGAATCAACAATCTTGTTAGTTGTGACCTGACGGGGTTCCAGCAGTTGCTCTGCTGAGAGATCGAATACCCAGATACCAACTGTCGCTTCAAGCAGGTACAGTCGTGACCAGATCGGATCTATAAAGCAGTCCGTTGCCGGTCTATCAAGATTAAACTCACCCGCAGTTTGAATTGTTTTCGCCTTACCCTGGTCGTTTAGCAGAAATCGCCTCACTGCCCCTGCCTCCGAGATCGTGATCAGATTCATCTGCCCACCGCTCATACCAAGGCAAAGTTTTGAAACACCCGCAGCAACCTGAACCTGCCCCCAGGGCTGTACTTGATTGTGTTCAGAAACAGATAAACTAACCTGGTCAGGCGCCGTTATTGCTGCAAACAATTCACCTGTACCAGGTAGAAAGCCATGGGCCTTAACACCAGCAATC
>CBDUKY010000208.1:0-6059 GCA_965367925.1 uncultured Pseudomonadales bacterium
CCTGCACCAAAATGGCCACCTGTTTGACCGACCGTGTACAAGAGAAAACAACGTAGCTCATCGGCAAGTTGCTCAAGTGTGTCGGGCGCAAGGGTGCGCAAATCGGCTGGCGAGTTAATGGAATCCAGCAGTGGCGTGTCTGGACGCGTTAGCGGGATATGATCGTAGGTTCGATTTGGCATAAGACGTCGATTTTACACCATGCTTGGTGTCATGGCGCGGGAACTTGTGAGGTTTTTCGGCTAGTGTTGTCGATTAACGACGAATGTCGCCAGGTTAAGGAGCTTTGTGGCCTTATCGCCCAGTGGTGCTAATGCTTGATTGGCAGTCTGATAGAGGTCATCAAGCCTGGCCTGGGCAGCATTTAGCCCATGGGTTGAGGTAAAGGTAGTCTTGTTCCGTGCTGAATCGGCACCTTGCTGTTTCCCCATTTTTTCTGTGCTGCCGACCACATCGAGAATGTCGTCTTTCACCTGAAAGGCAAGACCAAGGGAGTAGCCATAGTCGCGCAGACAGTTTTTCAACGTATCGCTGGCATTGGCAATTTCCGCTGCGGCCATGACGCTAGCTGAAATGAGATCACCAGTCTTACGACGATGCATATGTTCAAGATCAGCTTCAGAAATTTGATTGTCCTCGGCGGCTAAATCAAGCACCTGACCTGCAACCATACCTTGCGCACCAGCAGCATGGGTTAGCAGCTGTATCAGGGCAATTCTCACCTGCGGAGAGATACTCGTGTCATTGGCAATCAATTCAAAAGCCAGGGTCTGGAGTGCATCCCCGGCAAGAATAGCCATGGCTTCATCAAATTGAATATGCAGGGTTGGTTTACCGCGTCTCAGGGCGTCATCGTCCATGGCTGGTAGATCATCATGGATCAGCGAATAGGCGTGAATGCATTCGATTGCGCAGGCACTTTTATGCGCTTGTTCAATATTGCCACCAAGGGCTTCAGTAGTCAGATAAACAAGAGAAGAACGGATTCGTTTGCCACCATTTAGAACGCTGTAGCGCATGGCCTCGTTTAATCTAGCGGGAATCTTATTGTCGATAAACAGGGTTTCGAGTTGCTGTTCAACCAGATCGCGATAGCTTTTTAGTTCGTCAGTCATCTGCCAGGTCTTGGAAAGGTTCGGTTTCAATGGCACCATTTTTCTCGATCAGCAGATTTACCTTTTGCTCCGCATCAACAAGCGCCTGCTGACATTCACGGGTCAACTTTATACCCTCTTCGAAAATCTTCAGACTTTCCTCTAGTGCCAGGTCGCCACTTTCCATTTGCTCCACCAGGCTTTCGAGCTTCGCAAGGGATGTCTCAAATGGGTAACTCTTCTTAGCAGCCATATCGTGTTCACATCAGTAGCATTTCAATCGGGTAGCAACAATACTTGAGCGGCCTGACCAAGGTCAATCGTTCGCATAAAGTGCCGGTAGCATTTGCGCTGATGAAAAGAATCAGGATATTCTGACCCTTCCCCTGCAGAGTGCGAAGACCAAGGAGTTTTAATGAAAGCGATAACATTTTTGATGACCTGTTTAGTGGCTTCTCTCGTCAGCCCTTTAGCGCAAGCAGATGCCGAGGCTGAGATTGCTTATCGTAAAGGCGTGATGAAGATTGTCGGCGGCCACATGACTGGACTGGGAACCATTTTACGAAAAGGTGTCCATGGTGAGGACTTGCAGTTTCATGCTCGTGGTATGGCCAATATCGCTGCCATTGTGCCAGATGTTTTTCCTGCAGGTAGCGGTGATGGAAAGACCGAGGCCCTAAAGGCGATCTGGGAAAAGCCCGAGGCGTTTTCTAGCGCGGTTGAAAAATTTGTTACTGCGGCAAACAACATCAACACTGCCGTTGAAAGTGGCGATAAGGCTGCCATTGGCGGTGCCATCAAACAGTTAGGTGGTTCATGCAAAGGTTGTCACGACGACTTTAGAGAAGACTAGGGGCCTAGATTTTGTTTACGATCAGGTAAACAACGCCACAACTCACAAGTAATACCGAAAGGGCCAGCATTAGTTGCTGGCCTTTTTCGTAGCTTGCCTGATTATCCAGCGCTTTCTTACCCGTTAACATCGGTAGGACTAATCGATGTCCCTTGATAATTTCATGATAGGCGATGGCAATCAGATGTAGTGCAATCATGCCAATAAGCAATCGTTGATTGAATTCATGAATGGATGTTAGTTGGCCACTGGTCTCGTAACTCACAAGATGAGCCAGGGGTCCTTCGAAGAAAATATCATCATTAGCGAATAATCCGGTACCCACCTGAACCAGTAACAGTAGCAATATGGCAAGAATACTTAATGCCCCCAGAGGATTATGTCCCGAGGTTGGTATCTCACCCTGCCTTAAATAGCTAATGGTTCCGCGGGGGCCTTTGACGAATTGGCTAAATCTCGCATTGCCCTTTGCAAGAAATCCCCAGCAGACCCGAAAGATAACCAGTGTCAGAACGCCATAGCCGGCAAGGAAATGGTAGTCCATCTGATCAAACTCGCCAAAGTGTCCTGTGTAGAAAGAGACACACAGGAGTAATACCAGTGACCAGTGAAAGCCAATAATGGGAAGACCCCATACCCGTCGTTTTACAAGTTCAGACATTGGTTACGCTCAATTCATAACTAAGTTCATAGATTCCTGGGGTGACAAGATAGGGCTGCAAGGTATCGGGACCGCAGCTGCCGCCACCCAGACCACGTTGCCTGGCATCGAGACTAACAAAGGTCTTGTTTGCAGGCTTGACCTCATAGGTGTGGAAAGCAGGTGTCAGGACTTCATGGGGGTAATTGCTTGCGCTGGCCTCCAGCGTGGACAAGGCCTTGATGTTAAGGCAAACCTGATTATTGGCGACCTTTAGCCATTGTATGTCTGTCAGGTTGCCGTGATCCTGGGGCAGGATATAGGGAACATATTGGTCTCGAACTCGACTCGTGTGGTGCCTTAACTGACCTGATTGTTTCCGGTCAATATAGGTTTCATGAGGACCTTGACCAAACCATTCGAGGGTTTGAAAATTCGCTGGTAGCTCAAGCCTGACACCGATTCTTGGCAGGTCCGGCAGCTTGCTATCAATATCAAACCGATGTTTGACTGTCAGATTGCCGGCGCTATTCGCCTGATAATGGCTAGTACAAATGATCTCTCCACCACGACAATTAGCAATAGATCGGCTTGTCAGTACGCCATTTTTATTTTCAAGAGCAAGATGCTTCATGGTAGGTTTATCGATCCCTGCGGCAAGCCAGCGCCCTAGCGGTTTACTATCTTGCCCTTGCCACCCCTTAATTCCATCGTTATCTAAAGGGGCGCGCCATATGTTTAATCTCGGGCCCTGGGTCAAGACGCGCTTATTTTGATACTTCCAACTGGTTATACCTTCATCTTCTATAGTGATTCGATGGTCGCCGATGTCGAGGCTTTGTCCAGTCAGACTTGTCCGAATAGGCTTTGGCGCTTTTGCTTTAGGCGTCTGCAGTATGCATTGCTCGAACGCAACCTGATGTCCCTTATCTGCCCAGCTAGTTTGCCGCTTTAATTCGAATTCAAACAAGATGCTTACATGATCCGCTTTAGTATATTTAGAAGCATCGTAATCAAGATTAAATGCCTGAGCGCCCTGGGGTTCAGCGCTTAGATGTTTCAAAGCACCTGACTGAACAGCATCACCATTGACTAGCAGGGTCCAGCGACCAACATATTGTTTAAGGTCGGTGAAGTAGTTTTTGTTGTTAACTTTAAAGCGGCGTTTTGATTGTTGCGACACGGAAATCGGTTGGATGATCTTTTTGTATTCGATTAGCGAACTGTGTGGTGTCCGGTCAGGCCAACAGAGTCCATCGCAGACGAAGTTTAGATCGTGTCGTTCTTCGCCAAAATCACCGCCATAGGCCCAGTACTTTTCGCCATCGTGAGTTTCTAACAAGCCATGATCGAGCCATTCCCAGATAAATCCACCTTGAAGTCCATGGTGATTCTCTATGGCTTGCCAGTACTCCAGTAGATTACCGCAACTATTTCCCATGGCGTGTGCATACTCACACATAATTAGCGGTCTTGGATCTTCACTGCCGGTAGCATGATCAATAATTGACTGTACATCCGGATACATTGGACAGACGACATCTGTGCCATGGTGATTTTCATTCCACTTGTCTGCCACGGCTTGCTCACAGATAGCGCTTTCATTGTGGATCGGTCGGGTTGGATCATATTCTTTTACCCAGGCGTACATGGCTGCATGGTTAGGGCCAAATCCGGTTTCATTGCCCATACTCCACATGATGATACTTGGGTGATTTTTATCTCGCTCAACCATACGCGTGACCCTGGATAAAAAGGCACCAGACCAGAATGGATCGGCGCCGACCTGAGCGTAATGGTGATGTGCCTCCAGATTGCATTCATCAACGACATAGAGACCGTATTCGTCACAGAGTTGATAGAACAGCGGGTCATTTGGGTAATGGCTGGTTCTAACCGCATTGATGTTGTGCCGTTTCATGGTTTCGATATCAAGACGTAGTAGCTTTTCAGTCATCACCTTGCCAGTCTTGTCACAATGGTCGTGACGATTAACGCCCCGTATCAGTACCGGTTGATTATTGATTAAAAGTTCTCGATCTTTGATTTCGATACGGCGAAAGCCAATCTTGATATCTGCAGCTTGTAAGCGTCGGCCTCCGGGGTCCCGAAGAATTACTCGAAGGGTATATTGATCCGGCGTTTCAGCGGTCCATGGCTTCACTTTTGGTAGTTTGCTCGTCAGAAATAGTCGTGGTCCCTTGCCTCGAACCGGGAAAAAGTCTGCTCTGGTCAAGGTTGCCTGGAGCGGCTTTTTCCATGCGGGTGAACCGTTGGGACGGATCAACTGCACCTCGACCTGATGCTCAAGTGCGCTTCGATTAATATCACCAAGGCGAACTTCAATATCTAACTGGCCCGAGGCGGTGTCCGGATCAAAATCAGGTTTGGCATAGATGTCGCGAATGTAGACCTTTTCTGTGGCGTAAATTTTTATGTCGCGATGTATACCTGCGTGCCACCATTGATCCTGGTCTTCGATATATGACGAATCGCTAAATCGGAGCACCATAATGGCAAGCAGGTTGTCACCAGCGACAAGATAGTCGCTAAGATCAAATTCCGTGGGTAGTCTGCAATCTTTCGAGAAGCCAACCTCGACGCCATTGCAGTAGAGGTAAAAGCAGTTTTCAACACCACCTAACTCAATGACCACGCGCTTGTTCTTCCAACTGGCAGGTAAGCTAAAACCACGGCGATAGATGCCAGTTGGATTTAGCGCTGGGGCGTGAGGTTGTTCGGTGCGGTAGGGCATCAGTACATTGGTATAGATTGGCTTGTCTGGATACTGTGGAGAGCCTGCAGCTTGTCTGGTCCAGAGTGAGGGCACGGTGATGGTTTGCCAGTGATCATCGTTCAGGCTTGTTGAATACCAGTTTTTAGTGACCTGGTCTGGATGAGCAAATCGTTTGAATTTCCAGGGACCGTTAAGATCCAGTTCTTTTTGATGGCTGAATGTTGCTCGTGCAGGGAGCCGTCCATAACCTGTAACTTCAGGATTTTCCCAATGTTTGTGTGCCAAAGAAAATGCCTTCCAACTAAGTTAAAAAGTTTTTATAACACAGTTGGAAGGCAAAGATGAGTTGCCCTTTTTACGGGCAACCAGCATGAAGCGAGATGTCAGGCTACAAAGCTATTAGTACTGATAGGTAAGCGCTTTAGATTTTAAGCTTTTTACGTCCCTACAGTTGTCGATATCATCCTTTTCCAGGATTACGACCTTTTCTGCATTGTTGCCTGGTCGTGTGAAGACAACAGAAACAAACTCCGCATCTGGCAGATTCTTTAAGGTTGAGCCATAGTCACAGAAGCTGCGCAAGACTATATTTTCATAGGTGTTCAGCTCTTCTACTGCTGCCTGTTTAGCCTTTTCTTTCTTCGCTAATATCCGTTGCTTTAATTCCTGCTTCTCCTTGTCATATTCCTTGCTGAGCGCGCTTTGTTTCTTTTCTAGCTCGATAATGTCCTTCTC
>CBDUKY010000209.1:0-6049 GCA_965367925.1 uncultured Pseudomonadales bacterium
TGACTATGTCATGATTCCAGAAACCCGGGTCGATGATTTTATTGCTGCGGCAAAAACGTCAGTTGCGAAAATGTATCCTGAAATCAAAGACAATCCTGACTACACCTCGATTGTTAATGAACGGCATTTTGAGCGCATCAATGGCTATATAGATGATGCAAAGGAAAAAGGTGCCCAGGTGGTTGAGATCAATCCAGCCAATGAAGACTTTAGTCAGCAACAGCACCGCAGAATTCCACCCACCTTGATTATTGATCCCACTGACGACATGGCCGTGATGCAAGAAGAAATCTTTGGTCCCGTATTACCAGTAAAACGGTATCGCAACATTGATGAATCCATTCAGTACATCAACGACCATGATCGACCACTTGGTCTGTACTACTTCGGTCAGGATAGTGCTGAACAAAACAAGGTCTTAACTCATACAACATCTGGTGGTGTGACGGTGAATGACGTGATCATGCATGTGGCTCAGGAAGATCTGCCCTTCGGCGGCGTAGGACCTTCAGGTATGGGTAGCTACCACGGCTATGACGGATTCAAAACCTTCAGTCATGCCAAGGCAATTTATACCCAGTCGAAGACGGTTTCCAAGTTGGCCGCGGCAATGCGTCCGCCTTACAAAAAGGCTTCCTAACCGTAATCCTCATTAGACAAACAAAAAAAGCCCCGACAAACGGGGCTTTTTTCATCGTTCAAGGCAAACACCTTGCTTTCGGCGTTAAAGTCTTTTACAAAAGCACTTGAGGCGAGAGCCTTAGGATAACCCTGGGTACGGATAGCTCTAAGCAGACTTTCCGTACCCGGGGCTACTTTGAATAGCCCTGGGTGCGTAAAGCTCTAAGCCAACTTTGCGTCCCTGGGGCTACTTGGGGCAACCTTCTTGCCTCGCCAGGTACTTCCAATCAGATCCCCAGACTCATCATTCGCCTGAGTGGTACCAATTGTCTAACCGGCTGGCACTAACAGTGATAGTGAATTTGTTTTGCCTTCGAAAAGGTATAACCCACCTTCACTGCCATCACTTAATACATCTACTAGTGCGTACTCTCCTGTGCGGGAATAGTTCAATATGCTGACTCTTTTTCCTTTAAATGCATTCGCGAGTCCTCTCAAACGGCCAACTTCTGAATGGGATTTATCGAAAAATTGCGCAGTCGTCGTTCCCTTTAAATTGACGCCGACAATATCTCTATCGGATGTCCGAATAAGATCATCAGCAGCTAAATCAATTTGCTCATGAGCGTACAGCACATTTGTGTGACCGGTTTGTAAGTGCAAATGGTGCAGGCCAATGGTGCCAAATTCGGTTTTTGCCAGGTAATAAATGCCACGATTTTCTGCATCAAAACCTACAATTGGATTGGTCTTTCCCTGTCTGGACACATCAATAGGTGCAGCAAATTCAATCTCAACCCACTCATCAATGTTGTAGTCACGTTCAGAGACCTTCAACATTTGATCCTTATCGATCTGATACGCCAGTCTTAGCTCACCATCGTTGTCCGCTACAAAACCACCACTTGGATATGGGCTGCCATACTTATTCTCAAGCCGCTTGTCCTTCAGGTTCGTCCCTGTGCTTTGACGATAGCGCTTGTAAATATCCAGCGTGTAAGCAACCGGTCGACTAAGATCTAATACCTCGCTACGTTCATTTTTAATATCAGTACGAACCACGCGAATTTCTTCTTTATCGTTCAAGTACGGATCGAGAAATTCGTAGTTCGCGCTATCGCCTGCGGCGAAACCTGCAATTGCAAACTTTCGTGTGTTATCCACGTTAAGCGCGTAAAGCTCGCCTGTAAGCAATGGATAATTAGCAACTGCATTCCTTAGTGCCAGATTTACAACAACTCGTTCATTGTTGGCCCACCAAAATCGCAAAATATCCTGGCTACTTTCAGTACCAAGGGCAGCTACTGCATTCATATTGTCGATATCGAAAATCAATAGACTTGCCGTACCATTCGCCCGTGAAAGAACCGCGAGATGCTTAGCATCTGGTGACAACTGCGCATGTTCATAGGCTCGATTGGCCACAAATTGTTCAGTCGAGGTAGAGTAATCCGCTTGTGCAAAGGCAAGATTAAAGACCATCGAACAACCAAGCACGGCCATTGCCAAAAACTTTGATCGCTTAATATTTGTCATGAAGTTCTCCCATGGAACCAGTTCGACTTTCAAAGTAAGACGCGGTGCGACTCGAATTAGTTTGAAACTTTGGCGCAATTTGTTTCAAAAAAATGAAAATTTCGCCGGATTGAGATTTCAGTGGGACAAAACGACCTGGCGCTATGGGACGCAAGTCATTTCAAGACAGATTGGAAGCTATTTAGGATTTAGCTTTAGATTCTCTTGAGGTGTAACCAAACAAGCCACGGGCCATAAGTGAGGTTTCTGCTTTCACTCTGGCTGCATAAATTTCAGCGCGGATACCATGGACCAGGGTACTTTCAGGTGCAGCGAGCACAGCCATCTCAATCAGATGACAGGCGAGACGAAAATCTTCGCTATTCGCAATTTCCTGCGCCCGAACCGCAAGGTTTTCGGCGCCGCCGGCAAGGGCGGCAACTTCTTGTGCAAGCGCGGCCTCTTTGGCAGGTTTTAGATTCGCAGGATTACCGTCATACCAACCGCCATACATACGCCAGATATTATTCACAATAAACTCTGGCTCATCGTATAGTGGACGCAGGTAGGGTTTTGCAAGAATCTCTGGACTAACTTTAACGGTATGAACAATATCGTTGCGTCGCGCACCAGCATTCATCATTTGCAAGGTTTCCTTGACCAGATATTCAAGCACATCCGCCACATCCAAGAGTACCCGCTTGATATTTGCGGCACCACGAATAGGTAAACCATGGGCGGGTAAAAACATTTCCGCATCCATCTGTGCCATATCTCTCATGGCCGCTGCCCACTCAACAGGATAACGCTGTACCTTTTGTGGGTTACCCGCATTAGGGAAATTCCAGATAAAGAAATCACCCGCACAAATGGCTTTGTGTTTTGGAATCCACGCCCAGGTGTGGTCATCGGTTTCACCTTTTGCGTGACGCAAATCAATATCTAGCCCACCAATATTTAAATTTAAAAAGGAGGAATAGGTTGTATCAGGTTGAACAACATCTTCTGGTAGGAAACCAGTAGGACGTGGTGGTCGATCCTTTTGCCGGGTTGTTGTCGTTTCAGTTGTGCCCTCACCGATTGAGAGACCACTAGATTGAAACTGACGGGTGTTGATGATGCTGTTGTAGCCATCGGTTAACTGGTAGCGATTAAACCTGGCCGGCACATTCTCATGGCCAATAAACGAGGGAGCAGGATTTCCCTTGGCCTTTTCATAGGCAAGAAATGCTCCACTACCACCTACATGATCCAGATGCCCATGGGTGTAAACAATGCTATTAAATCGATCTTTTCGCCACCCCTTGATGGCATTGACGACAGGTTTGCCGCCCTGATGAACGCTGGTGTCAAAAACCACCAGGCCATCATCAGTACCGAACACAATGGAATGAGAGAAGGCTTCTACCATGGCAACATCGTTGCCAAGCTCAGAAAGTTCAAAGTTGATTCTATTGATGGGACCATCGGCCACACCTTCGCTTAGAATCTTATCTGACATCGCAAACAAATCAGCCATGGTAGTCCTCTCTTACGTCCCGTTGATTAACGACCAGTAAATTCAGGTTTTCTGCGTTCCAGGAATGCTTTCACACCTTCCTGGAAATCTTCACTCTGGAACATACCATTTAAGTGCACCATGAGATGATCAACAGATGTGTCATAAGACTGCTCAAGACCCATACGCATCATGCGCTTGGTAGTCTGTACCGCGAGTGGTGCATTTTCTGCAATATCAGTTGCCCATTCCATCGCTGTTTCCATGACCTTGTCATCAGGTACAACGGTGTTCACAAGACCAATTTCAAGACACTCCTGGGCACCAACAACGCGACCACGATAGTAAAGTTCAGATGCCTTGGCCCAGCCAATAAGTCTTGGTAGCAACCAGGTACCACCACTTTCAGGTACAACATTTCGTTTCGCCGTGACCGCGGCCATCTTGGCTGATTCAGCTGAAATCCGAATATCGCAAAGTAGCGCGACATCCATTCCATAACCAGCAGCTGCACCATTTAATGCGCAAACTATTGGCGTATCAATATTCCACATCACAGTAATGGGTGCCTCACGCAAACTAAACAGTTGCTTCGGCCGATTGCTACCTTTGCTTTCTCCGCTACCAATACCGCCTTGACCAACATCAACCAGGTCAAGTCCAGCGCAGAAACCCCTGCCTGCACCTGTTAGAATAATACAACGAACCTCTGGATCCTCATTTGCCTCAACCATCTTCTTAGATAGCTCTTGCAGCATCTGATGGCTAATAGCATTGAGTCGCTCAGGCCTGTTCAAGGTAATAATTGCAATGTTGCCTTTCTGCTCGACTAACAGCTCGTCAGTCGATGATTCAGTCATGGCCATACTTCTTCTCCTGGTTTTTAGTAAGCGTTAATTATTAGGGTTAAAATCTGGTTCCGTTATCCTGGTCAAGAACTGCTTGATATCCTCTATCACCTTGCTCTTGCCTCTATGTACCCGGGTGAACTGCAACACAATATCAACATGACCCATCCCTGAATAGACCTCCCTTGCAGCAAAAGCACCAACTTCCTGTAATTTCTCCATCAAGCTTTTGGAATGACCTCGTCGAACCCGGGTATCCGCCTCACCATGCAATAGGTACATAGGCACCGCATCGCCATGGACATAGTTCACCGCTTGAGAGTCAGGATATTTGTGTGCCGGGGCAAATAAATCCCAGTGATCATCTTCTGTAAAGGGATAAAAATCGTAGGGTCCAGCAAGTCCAACAAAGGCTTTAATCCGGTGTTTACCTTCCTCGCCTAGCAAGGCTTGATTTAAACAAATCAGGGCGCCGAGTTGGGCACCAGCTGAATGACCGAGAATGTAGATAGGCTGGTCTGGTGGAATATGTTCCATAGCCCACCTGGCCGCGCTAACCGCATCATCCTGAATCTGCTCGAAACGGACATTGGGATATAAGCGGTAGTCTGGGATAACGACATTGAAACCAAGCTCAATCAATGTGTCAGCGACAAACCGGTAATCTTCCTTCGCGCCAGACCGCCAATTACCACCATAGTAAAAAATGATCGTCGGCCTGGCCTTGTCACCCGCTTGCGTGTAGTAGTCGAGTCGATTGCGATAGTTGTCGCCGTAAGAAATGTCAGCCGCGCGTTCATAGCGATTTGAACGAGCCAGAAGGTTAATAAGTGAGAGTCCTAAACGATGATAAATATCAGTGATGAGCTCTTTAGTTTTCAATAGCTTATAGCGCCAATTTCAAGTAGTATTTCGGCCTTTCGTGCACCGCGTTGAGGCAACGTTACCAGCCCTTCGAAAAATCACAAGCACGAAAATATTGCCGAACCGGATAAATTGTTTGGCGCTTACATGCACCAGATATATCCAACATTTCAACGGATTGAAACTCGTTTTGAAACGCTTAATTACGCTGCTACTACTTGCTATTGCGCCACTCAGCCAGGCAGACGATCGAAGCCCCACCGCAATCAAATTGAAAAAAGTCGATAGCAATATCGATATCAAAATCGATGGCCATCTGAATGAAGCCATCTGGCAGACCATTCCCGCCAGCGGCAAGATGGTCAAGATTGATCCAGATACACTGTCGCCAGTTGATCTAGAAACCAAAACTTACTTTTTCTATTCAGATAAAGGCTTGTATGTTGGTGTCTGGAACGAGCAGCCACCAGAAACTTTGTTAGCTCGTTTGAGCTCACGAGACGAGTTCATTAATCGGGACGGCGTTTCACTGACGCTTGATCCTAGTGGCCGCGGTCTTTATGGCTACTGGTTTGCGGTGAATCTCGGCGGCACCTTGCAAGACGGTACCGTCTTGCCAGAGCGACAATTCACCAGCCAATGGGATGGCCCCTGGTACGGTGCGGCACAAGCACTGGACAACGGTTGGTCAGCTGAAATGTTT
>CBDUKY010000210.1:0-6035 GCA_965367925.1 uncultured Pseudomonadales bacterium
ATTAAGTGCCCAGTAACCGAAGGCAATAAATAGGCTTGACCAGACTGCCTGTTGGAATAGCTCGAACAAAATATCGACCCCGGTAATATCTCCGCAATAGATACGAAAGGGGATATCCACCAGCCCCTCGAAGGGTTGATTTTGCAGGAATCCTTGCATCCAATCTGGAAACAAAGGCAGGGGAATAATGTGACCAGACAGCACCATGGCAAAGGAGGGCAAGATGCGGTTAATACCATCGCCGCTTATGGACCAGATAAGTACCACATGCATCAACATGGTCAAGCCACAAGCCAGCATCAGTCCAAGGGTAACGGAAACCAGAAAACCGATTCCGGCGCCCAGGTCAGGTGGTGGCATAAGTCCCCAGTCCGCTAGCCCAACAGCCGGTAATATCAACATCGCAAAGACCACCATGGGTAAGCATCTAAGGGTAGTTGGTGCGGTACGAAGAGCAATGGTCCGACAAAACCAGAACCAGTAGAGGTTGAGAGGTCGGGCAAATTCATAGGAAACAGAACCATTGCGAATCATTTCCGCGATCTCAGTGTCGACGTTCCAGGGAAACATCCCTAGTAGCGCCTGGCCTAGCCAGATATAGGCAATGACCTGTGGTAGTGACATAGGCTGTTCAGTTGCCGATAGCTTATAAAACGCAACCAGGACCATGATCTTGATAAAACCCCAGAATAGCTGGGTTACAAATCCTGCAAAGGCCGCGGCACGATATTGCAATAGGGTTCGGTATCGCGCACTGATAATGGAAAGATATGCCTGACCCATCAGGTAAGCTCTTTAATGTCGTTTTGCCGATAAAGCTCAGCAATCAGCTTTTCTATTGGCGGGTTCTCAACAAAAATATCTGATACCGGGTGGGCATTTGTGATCCGGGCAATTAGTGCGGCCGAACTAATCCGCTTTGGATCAAAGGAAAAGACAATCTGATTACCTTCTTGTTTGAGCAGGGTAATGTCTGGGTCATCCAAATGTACCTTATGCTCAAAATCGATGGTCATGTGTCGCTGGTGATCAACGCGACCACGCAACTCCGTTAGGCTGCCATCACTTAAAATATGACCATTGCCGATCACCATGATGCGATCACAAAGTGCCTCGATATCATCCATATCGTGAGTGGTGAGAATGACGGTTACATTGCTCTGCTTATTTAATCGTTTAACGAATTCCCTGACAGCGAATTTTGAAACTGCGTCGAGGCCAATGGTGGGTTCGTCGAGAAACAATACATCCGGTCCATGAAGTAATGACGCCACAAGGTCACAGCGCATACGCTGGCCGAGAGAAAGTTGCCTGACTGGTGTGTCTAACAATTTTTCAAGGTCGAGAATTGAAATAAGCTCGTCTCGAATGCGATGGTAGTCGAGGGTCGGAATACGATAAATGGCTTTTAACAGTTCAAAGGATTCTATAACCGGCAGATCCCACCAGAGCTGGGTCCTTTGGCCAAATACAACGCCTATATTTGCCACATGCCTGGTTCGATCAAGCCAGGGTACCCGGCCGCTAATCTCACAGCGACCTGAGTCCGGCACGAGGATGCCCGAGAGAATTTTGACAGTTGTGGACTTGCCAGCGCCATTGGGGCCGATATAGCCAACGAGTTCACCCGCCTCCAGTTCGAAGCTGACATCTTTGAGGGCAGGTACTTGCCGATGCTGGCGCTTAAACAGGCCTTTGACCGCGCCTGTAAACCCAGGTTGACGTTCAGCAATTTGAAAAGTCTTGGACAGGTTTTCAACGATAATTTGTTTCATGCCACAGCCAACGGAGTTATGGAGTCAGGTTACGGACTAATCAACCAACTCAACTATCAGGTTTTGGACATGGAGCACTTCGACGATAGACGCATCCCAAAGGGATTGAGTGTCCAGATGTATATTCTGGTGACAGTGAAGTTCCGAAATGGAAATTCGGGGGCGGCGATTCTACAAACACCAGACAAAATAAACAAGAACCTTATGATTGATCGACTAGAAAGTTTTAGTCGTATATAACCTAACGAAAAAATAATTAGTGTTCAGTGATGCGTATTGCCTTTATATCCGACCTTCATGCAAATATTGATGCCCTGCAAGCCGTGCTTGCTGATGCTCGTCAGCGTTCGGTGGATCAAGTAATTTGTCTGGGTGATATCGTCGATATGGGCCCGGCACCGGGGGAAGTTGTCGATCTACTGCGAGCAGAGAAGGTTTTCTGTATTCAAGGTAATCATGACACCCTGAACGAGAACCCTGGGCTGGATTTTTTAAAAGATATAGAGGCGTGGACTGCCAGGGTATTGTCGCCAGAGCAGAAACAATGGCTAGCGGATTTACCCTTTTCCAGGCTGTTAGAAATGGATCAGCACAGGGTGCTCTGTGTCCATGGTTCACCAGATAAAAACACCCAGGGTCTAGTCTCGGAGACACCGGCTGAAAAGCTAAATGGCTGGCTCGAAGATGCGGGGGTGGACCTGTTGATTGCAGGACATACCCATGTGCCCATGCAACGCTATGTCTCAAAAGGTCTGGTGGTGAATGTCGGCAGTACGAGTTCACCATTTGCAGAAGCTTTCGTGGTGCCACCAACCATCTTGAAGTATTCGGACTATGGCATTGTTGAAAGCCGGGCAGGGGCCTTGAGTGTGGAGCTAATTCGATTGCCGTTAGATACAGTAAAACTAGCCCACAGCATCCGTGAGGCAGGGATGCCTCACGGTGAAGTTTTGCTTGATGGTTATATCGACTAGATCTAGTCGTTATCGGCAAAAATATTCACATCGACAGGATTCGTGCCGGTGGTGATGTTTTCTGCTCGCTGTTTGATCATGTCGTTGAAGTGTTCGTGCGTGAGGATGTATAACCGCTCATTTCTAATGCCATCAAAGACAATTTCAGCCAGTTGCTCAGGTTGCATGCCGTTTCTAAGTACCTCGCGAAACATTTCTATCATCGCTGCTCGTTCCGCATCTGGTTCGGGCGCTGGTTCAGCATTTTCGAGATGAGCCGGTCTATTTCGACCACTATCGTAGATATTGGTATTTACAAATCCTGGACAGAGGACAGAGGTCTTAACCTTTGTGGAAACCTGCTTTAGATCCCCATGTAGATTTTCAGTGAGGGCGACAACCCCATGTTTTGTAACCGAATAACCAGCGTTGGTGCTTCCGCCGAGTAGTCCGGCCACAGAGGCTGTATTGACAATATGGCACTCGGTATCTTGCTCGAGCATGATCGGGACGAATTTGCCGACCCCATAGATAACGCTCCAGAGATTAACCCCGAGTACCCAGTCCCAGTCTTTTTTGGTAGCAGTCCATGCATTACCGCTACCACCGACACCTGCATTGTTAAACAGTAGATGTACGGCGCCAAATTCGGCAATCGCCTTGCTCGCGAGCGCGTCGATTTCTGCTTCTACACTGACATCCGTTTTAACTGCCAGGATTGAGTTGTTACCACTGGCACTCAATTCCTCCGCTGCCTTTGCTAAAGCTGCTTCTTCTATGTCTGCCATGACTACATGCATGCCTTCGCTCAGGCACTTTTCGGCCAATGCTCGACCAATGCCACTTGCGGCGCCAGTAACGACTGCAACCTTACCCTTAAAATCCCTCATCGCTTCTACCTATATCCTATTTCTTGATTCTGTGTGAGGGTACAATTAAACCATGAATGGTATCGATTGTTTTTTTGAAGGTTTCAGACTCGTTCGCCAGCCGGGCATCAGGCAATATGTGCTGATTCCAATGGTGATCAATATCCTCGTGCTTGGGGTGGTGATGGCCTATGGCTATAGTGAATATGATCGTCTGATGGCGTTCTTCACTGGCTGGGTGCCAGATTGGTTGGCATGGATGGCCGGGGTGCTGACGTTTCTAGCTGCCATTCTGATTTTTGCTGTCGGTATTTACCTGTTTACTATTGTCGCGAATATTATCGCTTCTCCTTTTAATGCCATTTTGTCAGAGAAGGTTGAAGATCAGCTGGTGCCAGGTGATTCAAGACCTACCCCTGGGGTACTGCTGATAATTGGTCGTTCAGTGGCCAGAGAGTTAAGCAAGATTCTCTATTTGATTCCCAGGTTATTGTTACTACTCATTATTTCCTTCATCCCGGTCGTTAATTCCGTTGCCCCTTTTGCCTGGTTGCTGTTTGGTGGTTGGATGATGGCGATCCAATATGTGGACTATGCGGCGGATAATAATCAGGTGAGCTTCAAAGCATTGCGTCAGAGACTGGCAACCTGCCGGGTTCAAGCCGTGCTATTTGGACTGCTCGCCTACTTTGTTCTTGCGATACCTGTGCTCAATCTGCTCTTGATGCCAGTCGCTGTTGCCGGTGGCACTGTGTTCTGGGTTGGTCATTTAAAAAACCTTACGAAATAGTTGATTATTTTCCACCTGCTTTACCTTTTCTTTATTAATTCAGCATATAATTCACCCCGTAAAACATCGGAAGAACTGGGCTGTCGAATAGCCAAAAAATCATACCCTTGATTCTTACCACTCGACCGGTTTTTGCATCCTAGAAATCTAAACAATTTAACATGATGGGAGAGGACATGAAGATTCCTTTTATCAGGCTTACGGGTCTGTACAAGCTCGTGTTATTTGTTGCTGTGCTATTTCCAGCTGCTGTAATGGCAGACACAACCTCCGCTATCCGCGGTAAGGTCGTGAGTTCTGGTTCTGCCGTCGCAAACGCCACAGTTGTGGTTCGCGATGAACGAACTGGACAGGAAAGAACATTTGCATCAAATGATCAGGGTAATTTTTACGCAGCACGACTGCCAGTTGGCGGACCTTACAAGATCACCGTCAATGGCGGACAGAGCGTAACGGTTCAATCAATTTCACTGGGGGATGTTTACCATCTGACAATTGATACAGCCCGTGCCATGGAAGAGGTCGTTGCTTATGGCGACGCTTCTGGATTTGCTGATGTTGCAACTGGACCTTCTGCAACATTTTCAAATTATGATATGGAAACTGCTGTTGCTTTTGACCGGGATATTAACCAGGTCTATAGCATTGACCCACGTATTAGCTTGAGCCGGGGTGGGCTTGAAGTGAACTGCGCGGGTAAACACCCACGTTTTAACAGCATCACGCTGGATGGTGTGAGTCAGGATGACCGTTTTGGTTTGAACGGTAACGGCTACTCCACAGCAACAGGTATGCCTTTCCCATATGATGCTATCGAGCAGGTTTCTGTCGAGCTAGCACCTTTTGATGCTACCTACGGTGGCTTCTCCGCTTGTAACATCAACTCTGTTACCAAGAGCGGTACTAACGAGTGGACTGGTAAAGTATTTTATGAATACACCTCTAATGACTATCGTGGCGAAACCATCGATGGTCAGCCAGATGTCACAACACCTGACTACACTGAAGACAAATATGGCTTCACTGTTGGTGGTCCGCTGATTGAAGACAAGCTATTTATCTTCGGTGCTTACGAAAAGTCTGATGAACCACGCTTCATTGGTCATGGCTTTGCAGGATCAGGTAATGGTATTGAACGACCCTGGTTAAGTGAGGCTGATTATGATCGCATTAACCAGATCGCCCAGACTGTCTATAACTATGACACAGGCGGTCAGGCTTCTGACGGTATCCAGGAAAACGAGAAGTATATGTTCCGTTTGGATTGGGTGATTAATGACCAGCATCAAGCAGCCTTGATCTACAACTACTTCGATGGTTTCCAGGATCGTGCTTCAGATAGCGATAGCAACGAATTTGAGATGTCCAATCACCTTTATGTGAAGGGCTCTGAATCTGAAACAATTACTGTGAAATTGAACTCACAGTGGACAGATGCTTTTTCCACTGAGTTCTTCTACAGCAATAACGAGATGAATGATTCTCAGGTTACCAGAGGTCCTGGCGACTTCGGTGACTTCCAGATCAGCATCCCAGGTGGTAATACTGTGTATCTTGGTGCTGACGATTCTCGTCAAGCTAACCAGCTAGATACTGAAACTGAATACTTCCGCGCTGTAGGTCATTATCTGATCGGCGATCATGTAAT
>CBDUKY010000211.1:0-5988 GCA_965367925.1 uncultured Pseudomonadales bacterium
GTTATAACAGTTCGGATGTTGGCTTCGATGGCGCTTCCTGTGCTGTCATCAACGCGATTGGCAAGCAATCGCCTGATATCGCCATGGGTGTTGATGAATCCGAGGACCATGACCAGGGTGCAGGTGACCAGGGGCTGATGTTTGGCTATGCCAGCAATGAAACTGACGTCCTGATGCCAGCACCAATTACCTATTCACATCGGCTGGTAAAACAGCAAGCGGAAGTCAGACGCTCTGGCAAACTGTCTTTTTTACGTCCGGATGCAAAAAGTCAGGTTACCTTCAAATATGATGAGAACGGTATTCCAAGCGGCATCGAGGCAGTCGTACTTTCCACCCAACACGATCCGGATATTTCTCTCGCGGATTTGCAAGAGGCTGTGATGGAAGAAATCATCAAGCCAGTCTTACCAGCAAACTGGCTCCATGCGGGCACCAAATTCCACATCAATCCCACAGGTAACTTCGTTATTGGTGGTCCTGTCGGTGATTGCGGTCTGACCGGACGAAAAATTATTGTCGATACCTATGGCGGTATGGCTCGCCATGGTGGCGGTGCCTTCTCTGGTAAAGACCCATCGAAGGTTGACCGCAGTGCTGCCTATGCGGGACGCTATGTTGCAAAGAACATTGTCGCGGCTGGCCTGGCTGACCGATGTGAAATTCAAATTTCCTATGCCATTGGTGTTGCAGAACCCACATCCATTAGTATCGAAACCTTTGGTACTGGCAAAATTTCCGACGCGGAAATTGGCAAACTCGTTGCCGAACACTTTGACCTACGTCCAAAGGGCTTGATTAGCATGCTTGATCTGAAGCGGCCCATTTATCGTGATACAGCAGCCTATGGTCACTTCGGTCGTGAAGAACCAAACTTCACCTGGGAGAAGACAGACAAAGCTGAACTTCTCGCCAGCGCCTTATAAGAACGAAGGCGAAAACTGTTGAATTCACAACCAAACCATCCGAAGCATTTTAGTTTTGAGTTTTCCGCGCCGAAAGACGAGGAGGCAATAGCAAAACTGGCAAAGGTTCATGATCGTCTTGCAGCGCTTAAGCCACATTTCTTTTCAGTCACCTATGGTGCTGGTGGCTCAACAAAAGACGGTACCCGCCAGGCTGTATTAGACATCAATGCAAAAGGCTCAAAGGTTGCGCCTCATCTCTCCTTTGGCAGTGATTCGAAAGAAAAAATCGAGCAGCTACTCAATGACTATAAAGAGGCGGGTGTAAATAGAGTTGTTGCCCTTCGTGGCGATATTCCATCCGGCACCAGTGGTTCCGGCAAGATGGTCTATGCCAATGAACTAGTCAGCTTTATTCGGGAAAAAACCGGTGACCATTTTCATATTGAAGTAGCTGCCTACCCGGAGATCCATCCAGATTCGAAAAACGCGGAATCTGATCTGCACTATTTCAAAGCAAAGGTCGAGGCCGGTGCAAATAGCGCAATCACACAGTACTTTTACAACCCAGAAGCCTACTTCCGATTTATTGACGAATGCGAACGTCTCAATATTAATATTCCTATCGTTCCCGGTATTATGCCTATCACTAACTACCGGATGCTGGTGCGATTTTCCGACAATTGCGGTGCAGATATACCCCGTTGGATACGTCAGTATCTGATGCAATATCAAGATGATCCAGAATCCTTGAAGCAGTTTGGTGAGGAAGTTGTAACCAGGTTGTGTGAAAGGTTGTTAGCTGGTGGTGCACCTGGATTACATTTTTATACGATGAACCAGTCGGTGCCGACCCTGAAGCTCTGGCAAAATCTTGGTCTGTAGCTGATCTCAACACAGGCTCAATCCCATGCGAACGTCCAGGTTTTTTGTTGACCAACAACTCATCGCAGATAGCGAGATAGTGATTGAGGGTGAACAGGCCCATTACATCCGCAATGTGTTACGCCTGAAGGCAGAAGACCCTTTAATCGTATTTGATGGCAAAGCAGGTGAGTATCCTGCCTCCATCGTCAAGGTTGAGAAGGATGCAGTTAGCATCAAGACCGGTGAATTTAATCCAGACGACCGGACATCACCACTCTCCATCACGCTCGGTATTGCCGTTATTAAAAGGGATGCGATGGATCTGGCGATACAAAAGGCTGTTGAACTTGGGGTTACATCGATACAACCCTTGGTGACCAGCCGAACAAATGTCGCCGAAAAAAGTTTGAAGAAACGTCTACCCCACTGGCAAAGAATTAGCATCAGTGCCTGTGAACAATGTGGGCTCAATGTCCTGCCTATTGTTCACGAGGTTCAACCCTTAGCGCAATGGATTGAATCAACCGACGGCCCGGGTCTAATGGCAGCACCCGGGGCAACCCAGATGTTCACCAATATCTCACCACCCGCGGGCAGCACAATACGCTTACTAATTGGTCCAGAGGGTGGCCTCACAGATACCGAGCAAGCCTCTGCTTATGAGAAGGGTTTTTCTGGGGTAAATCTGGGTCCACGAATCTTGCGAGCTGAAACAGCTGCTATCACCATGTTATCGCTAGCCCAGGCCTTACTGGCTCCGCCAGTTTAAGCAAAGGCAGTTGCGCGGATTTCAGACTCTATATAAATCAGGTCAGGAATACCTAACACATCGTCACCATACCTGACCTTTTGTAGCTCTGTTTTCGCTACCTCATCATCCGTACTAAAAAGTTCATCCGCCGTTAACTGAACTAACCCTGGTTGAGTCTGGGCAACAATCGCAATATAACTAAAGTCTTCCTGGCCCCCCAGAGCGCGCAGGATAACAAGGCTTGCGCTTGATACACTGACGAGAGAAAAACTCGCACGCTCCACCGTTAGCATTTCAAATGAGGCCACGGGCACCTGCACACCTCGCCAGGCTAGAAAACCAAGGAACCAGTCAGGTGAATCCTGCACCCTTTGCAGTGGTTCATAAGGAATGATTTCAGCAACGGCTACCTGGGGCACCAGGATGTTACTTTTCTGCAAGGGTACGATGAAGGTTGGCAACGCCGTTTCAGTCATTATTTTCACTTGCCGCTTCTAACACTTCTTCAATGGTGCTAAGCAGATTAGCCTCCTGGAAAGGTTTGCCAAGATACTGATTGACGCCCAATTCTAGCGCTTGCTGCTTATGTTTTTCACCGGTCCGGGAGGTAATCATAATTATCGGCAATTTCGCCAACCTCGGATCGCGGCGCACACTTCTTAACACTTCAAAACCGTCCATCTTCGGCATCTCAATATCAAGCAGAACAATATCCGGGTAAATATCTTGTAGCTGGTTCATGGCATCCACACCGTCTTTCGCAGTAACCACCTCCCAGCCCTGACGTTCCATCAGTCGACTCGTGACCTTACGAACAGTGACCGAGTCATCAACGATCATGACTTTAAGCACACGGTTTGCGAAGTCAACTTCTTGCTTCTCGCCGCCAGGCGCTATCAATGCTGATTCCTCTACCCGTCGAATAAAGGCAAGTACATCAAGGATAACAACCACATTACCGTCGCCCAGTACCGTCGCACCCGAGACGCCAACTACATCATTAAATTGCGCACCAAGGCTCTTTGAGACTATTTCACGGCTACCGATCACTCGATCAACTTGCAGTGCAACGGAGTGATCCGCTGTTCGTGCCAGGATCACTGGCAAGGGTGCTACCAGACCTTCCAGCGCTGGATCATCAGATTTTTCTAGAAGCTTACCCATATATGCGAGCCGATAGGGCTGGCCAGCATATTCAAACATGGGGGCGTCTGGCTGATAGTAGGCCTCTAATTCATAGGGGCTAACACGCACAATGCCCTCAATGGTGTTAAGTGGAATCGCGTAGGTTTCTTCTTTGACGACGACCATCAAGGCGCGATTAATAGAAACCGTAAAAGGGATGTGAATGGTGAACTCGGAGCCAATACCAACTTTTGAGTCGATGCTGATTGATCCGCCTAGCTGCTTGATTTCACTATTGACCACATCCATGCCTACACCACGGCCTGAAATTTGCGTCAGTTGCTGAGCAGTACTAAATCCTGCGTGCATGATAAATTGCATGACATCATGGTCGGATAGGTCACTATCCTCTGTCATTAAACCCCGTTCGATGGCCTTCTCTCGTACCGCATCAACATTAATACCACCGCCGTCATCGCTAATGGTCAGCACCACATAACCACCTTCACGGGACAGACGTAGACTAATACGCCCAGTTTCAGGCTTATTCACTGAAAGGCGTTTATCCTTTGACTCTATGCCATGGTCAACGGCGTTCCGGAGCATATGCTCGAGAGGCGCAACAATTCTTTCAAGTACATTTCGATCTAGTTCACCTTCAACATTGAAAGCATCAAAGCGAACAGATTTGCCAACCTCGTTACTTACCTGCCTAACAATTCTTCTCAGTCGTGGTATCAGCCTGGCAAAAGGTACCATGCGGGTACGAGTCAGCCCTTCTTGAAGTTCTGTGCCAATTCGAGCTTGCTGATGCAACAAGGTTTCCGCATCACGACTCTTATTAACCAATGTTTCTTTCAGGTCGAGCATATCCGATGAACTTTCGTTCAGGGTTCTGGATATTTCCTGGAGCATGGTATAGCGATCCATCTCCAAATCATCGAATGCCGAGTCACCACTACTATCTCGCTGGGAATGGCGGAAGACCGTTTCTCTGGATTCTGCCTCAATCTCCAGACGCCGAACCTGCTCTCTGACCCGGTTAATTGTTTCTTCCATCTCCTGTAGCGATTCACCAAAGTCAGAAATCTGCTGCTCAACCCGACCGCGGGTGATATTCGATTCGCCAGCGAGACTAATCAATTGTTCCAACAGATCAGAGGAAACCCGCACCATTTCCTGATTACCACTTGCAGCAGGTCTTGCGGTTTCTGGCGCTTCTGTTTGTGTCGGTGTCTCAACAGCTGGTGCAGCCTCCGTTGAATCAGGCCCGCTTGCTTGAGCCACGACTGCGTCCACAGAAGAGCCTGTATCGTCTACAACTTCTGTTAAGGAAGCGAGTTCGGCATCACTCGCTTCACCCTGCACAAGCTTCTGATAAATATGTACCCGACGGGTGATTTCGTCTTGCCGCTGGTTTAACAGGGCAAAGAAATTTTCATCAATAGGAATTGGATTCTGCTGGAGACCAATCAGATAAGTTTCAAAATTATGCGTGTACTCACCAAGGCTATTTAGACCTGCTAGCCGTGCACCACCTTTCAATGTATGCAGGTGACGCAATAGTAGATCGTGGAATTCATCACCTTCTGGTGATTGACTCCAACCTAGAATACTCTCGTCGATCGCCTCTAGCAGTTCCTCTGCTTCCTCGATAAAAATCGACAGAACTTCCTCATCAATTTCATCGGCAGGCAAGTGGGTCACTTCTGGCGCCGCCACAGTTGACGCTATCTCTGATGCCGCAGCGCTGCTATCGACTGCTGTTGCTGCTTCAATCTCTGGCGCGATTTCGCTGCTAATTGGCATATCAAACTGCATTGAAGCCAGCTCTTCTGCCGTCGCCTCGTGATGTACCAATTTGTTATAGATTTCTACCCGCCGGGTGATCTCATCGGAGCGTTGGTTCAGAACGGCAAAAAAGTCATCATCCCAGCGCTCAGGCGTGAGCTGCACGCCAATTAAGTAGGTCTCAAAATTATGCGTAAACTCACCCAGGGAATTGATCCCTGCCAGTCGTGCACCACCTTTCATGGTGTGAAGATGACGCAGCAGATTATCAAGATGCGCGGTTGATGTCGGATCTTCGCTCCAGGTAAGAATGGACTCATCGATGGCCTCGACTAGCTCCTCGGCTTCCTCAAGGAATAATGCCAGCACATCTTCATCAATTTCGTCTGCCGGCAATCTCGTACCGGCTGTTGTGCCAGGTGTTGTGCGAACTGGCTCAACCACTTCTGACTGAACCTCTTCTGGTACCTGATCTGTCTCCGGCTCTATCACCTGATCCTGGCGCGCATCCACTTCAGGCTCAAACTCAATTTCGTCTTCAACAATATC
>CBDUKY010000212.1:0-5974 GCA_965367925.1 uncultured Pseudomonadales bacterium
TGCAGGTCTGTTTTGATCTGTTCTGCTTGAACCTTCTTGGCACCAAGTTGAGCGCGCGTTTCACTGTGAGCACGCTGCTGCTGGGCAAGCCGATTAGACTGCTCAGTACGTTCAGTTTCTGCCACCTTGAGGTTAGCAACACCAGATTCCAGGCTTGCCGTCAGGTGTTCAACTTCTGCCTTGTAGACATCAATTTCTGCTTCCAGGGATTCAAGCTCTGCCTGGCGCTTTAAGACACCAGCCGTTGCGTCTTGTTCTTTGCTAACTCGTAGCCAATTTTGCCCAAGCCAGATACCTTCAGGTGTAATAACTGATTCACCAGGGGCTAAACCAGCTTTAAGTTGTAGTGCTTCGGCGAGATCCGCGGCAACTTTGACGCCACCAAGTAGATGTTTCAGGTCCAGATCTGTGGTGACCTTGGATAACAGGGTTGCACCTGTATCTGCACTGGTGCTGCTTTGCTCTTTAGAAAAGAAATGCAAGGCACCCTTATCGAAATCGCCAAGATATGATTCAAGGGCATCTAGCTTGTCCACTGTGACGGCTTGTAGATAGTCGCCTAATACGGTTTCAACAGCATTGGCCCACTCATCATCAACCTTGATCTGTTCGCCAAGGCGGACATTGCCTTGCAATGAATGACGTTCTAGCCACTGCATTTCAGCATCATCTTGTTGGCCCAGTGCAGCTTGCTGTAGGGCTTCAAGGGAGGCGAACCGGCCGAGGATTGCTTGCAGGTGACTGCGCTTTTCATCGAGCAATGCTGATACTGTCTGGTTTTCTTCTCGCTGTGCTTCAATGCGGATAGAGAGGGATTTTAGCTCTTCCTCGATGCGGCCAGTTTGTTCTTCCTGGGTAGCCAACATGGCCTCAAGAGGTGGAATTTCTTCTTCCAGGGTACTGGATTCAAGTCGTTCAACGTCACCACGTAACGAGGTTAAGCGACTATTGAGTCGGTCAATGGACTGCTCAAGGGCCTGAATTCTGGATTGCTGGACTTCACCCTTATTCTGGGACTCTGCGGCGCCCTGGTTAAAACGTTCCCAGGTCTGTTGCCAGTCTTGCATGGCCTGCTCTGCATTGGCTAGTTGCTCGCCGGATGCAGTTTCAACGGCCTTGACCTGATCCTGCTGGGGTGCAGTCTGGCTTAGCTCGTGTTTCAGCTCGCCTAGCTTTCTCTGGTCACTATCGATATCAGCACGGATCTTGTACCAGTTTTCAGATACCTGCTCGAGATCCTTGTTTAAGGCTTGATTGCGCTCGTTTTGGAACTGGATACCGTCCTCAATGCGGGCGATTTCAGTACCGTGATCGTAAAAACGTTTCTGAACCGCGTTTACCTGATCATTTAACTCAACGAGATTGGCACGCTTTTGCTCAATTTCAGCATCAAGTCGACGTTGATCCGCAATCCGGGCTTCTTGCTCGATTTGCAGCCGGTTGATGTTCTCTTCTTTTGCTTTCGCCTCGTTGCTAATCGCCCGCCACTTCAAACCCTGCAGTTGCGACTGAACTTCACGTTCTTCAATCTTCAATTCCTTATAACGCTCGGCAGCTTTCGCCTGCCGCTCAAGGTGATGAAGTTGACGTTCTAGCTCATCACGTAAATCGTGGAGGCGATCTAGATTGTCCTTGGTGTGGGATATACGTCGTTCAGTCTCGCGACGACGTTCCTTATATTTTGATATACCGGCCGCTTCCTCGATATAGACCCGCAATTCCTCTGGCTTGGCCTCGATCAGGTTACTAATCATGCCCTGCTCGATAATCGAGTAGCTTCGGGGTCCAAGACCAGTACCGAGGAATACATCGGTAATATCTTTACGACGACACTTTTGACTGTTCAGAAAGTAGGCTGACTGGCCATCACGGGTGACCTGGCGCTTGATGGATATCTCGTTGTAGGCTGCATATTCGCCGCCTAGTCGACCCTCGGAATTGTCAAAGACAAGCTCAATGCTCGCCTGACCAACGGGCTTTCGAGAATTGGAGCCGTTAAAAATAACATCTGTCATGGACTCGCCACGCAGATTCTTTGCTGAAGATTCCCCCATTACCCAGCGAACAGCATCGATGATGTTCGATTTCCCACAACCATTTGGACCAACAACGGCACAAAGATTTGAAGGGAACGGGACTGTTGTAGAATCTACAAAGGATTTAAAACCAGCGAGCTTAATTGCTTGCAAACGCATAAAACTATGTTACTCCGGACCACACGAATGCGGAACTGCTTAATTCTGGATGTTTAGTAGTTGCTCGTCCTGTACTAATCACAGGTACCTTTTCTTAGTACATGTTTATTAGTAAATGTTGCTCGGAGCTTTTTATCAAATGCCGATTTTTATTAGTATCGATACAGGTCGTCTGTGGAAAGACCACGAACGGCTTATTCTATTCTAATTTGGCCCCAGACACGTACAGATAATTGAGAAAATTGCTATCCATTCGACGGAAAATTTACCGTCGAATGTGGATAACTCTGGTGAATCTGCCGGGTGCCTGATTTTAGTGGGCGATAGGTTTCTCAGTAAACAAATAGTCCTTTAGTTCCTTGTCAAAAGTCGGGTCCTTTCTACGGATCCATTCCATCACCATGGCCGCGTGTTCCTTCTCTTCATCACGGTTGTGGGCAAGGATTCGTTTCAAATCCTCGTCTTTGCAGGCATCGACCCGCTGGTTGTACCAGTCAACTGCTTCAAGTTCCTCCATCAAAGAAGTTATCGCCCGATGCATGTCGCGGGTCTCATCAGAAAGTTCGTCGATGGGCTCGTGATAGCCTTCATTTGACATATTTTGCACCTATTTGAGTTGGTTACTTTGGTTTCTAAAACAATAGCGGAATACTATCTCGAAACCAACCGCGTCATGGACAAGTTTTGGTGTAATCTAAGCATCAGTATCCGGCGACTCGCGAAATCAGGAATTTGAATATGAGCACGAAATATAGCCAACCAAAAAATCTCCAAATCGGTACCGAAACCTATCAAACCTTTCCATTCGACCATCTACCAAACAGTGAAAAGCTGCCCTATTCATTGAAAATTCTACTGGAGAACCTGCTCCGGCATGGCAGTGAAGACTATGTAACCGATGGCGACATAGATGCCCTGGTTAACTGGGTGCCGACGGCGGCACCAGCCCAGGAAATTGCCTTCGTCCCAGCGAGGGTATTACTGCAGGACTTCACCGGGGTGCCAGCCATTGTTGATCTCGCCGCCATGCGTGACGCCATGGTGGCGCTCGGTGGTGATCCAAAGAAAATTAATCCCTTGAACCCTGTGGAGCTGGTCATCGATCACTCTGTGATGGTAGACCACTTTGGGGATAAGGACTCACTAACTCAAAACACAGATATTGAGATACAACGTAACCTTGAGCGATATCAGTTTCTACGCTGGGGGCAAAATGCCTTTGAGAACTTCAAGGTTGTCCCCCCAGGAACCGGTATCGTCCACCAGGTGAATCTGGAATATCTCGCCCGGGGTGTTTTCACCACAGAAAAAGACGGCGTCCGGGTCGCTTATCCAGATAGTCTTGTCGGGACCGATTCACATACCACCATGATTAATGGTCTTGGTGTCCTCGGCTGGGGTGTTGGCGGTATTGAAGCAGAAGCGGCAATGCTTGGTCAGCCCATTACCATGCTAATTCCCCAGGTCGTTGGATACCGACTCGAAGGCCAACTGGCCGAGGGTGCAACGGCAACGGACCTGGTACTGACGATTACAGAACAATTGCGCCAGCATGGTGTTGTTGGAAAATTTGTCGAGTTCTTTGGCCCAGGGCTTGCCAGCCTGTCGCTGGCTGACAGGGCAACCATTGCCAATATGGCACCTGAATATGGCGCAACCTGCGGTATCTTCCCCATTGATGCCGAGACTATTCGCTATATGCGTCTTACAGGTCGCAGCGACGCCAGCCTTGAGGTGATTACGGAGTATCTGCAATCCATGAACCTGTGGCATGACGAAAACTCCCCTGAGGCGGCCTACAGTTCACTCTTACATCTGGACTTAAAGCAGGTGGTACCCTCAATCGCGGGGCCAAAACGGCCACAAGATCGCATCGCCTTGACCGGGGCTAGCAGCGCCTTCGTCAAAACCCTGGATGACTTCCGGGATCTTGCTCTGATCCCACAATCCCAGACACTAAATGCTGATTTCGAATCTGATGGTGGCTCTATTGATGCTAGCCGGGACGTGAATGCCGCCCAGGTTACCTACAATGGCAGCACCTTTAATCTCGAACATGGTGCTGTGGTCATCGCCGCGATTACGAGTTGTACAAACACCTCTAATCCAGCCGTGCTTGTGGCTGCTGGCCTGGTCGCTAGAAATGCCCGAAAACTCGGCATTTTGACTAAACCCTGGGTCAAGACCAGTCTCGCCCCAGGATCGAAGGTGGTCACAGACTATCTTGAGAAGACTGGCCTGATGGAAGACCTGGAAGCCCTTGGTTTTTATCTTGTTGGCTATGGTTGCACCACCTGTATTGGTAACTCTGGTCCATTGCCAGCAGAAATTAGCGCTGCAATTAATGATAGTAACCTGCTGGTCACTTCTGTCCTGTCTGGGAACCGAAACTTCGAAGGTCGCATCCATCAAGACGTCCGGGCAAATTATCTGGCATCGCCGCCGCTAGTCGTTGCCTATGCCCTGGCTGGCAATATGCATGTGGACCTTTATAAGGATGCACTTGGTACTGACAAAGAGGGCAATGCGGTATACCTCAAAGATATCTGGCCCACTAACGAGCAGATCAGAGAACTGGTTGAAGCAAACATCAACGCGGAAATGTTTACAAGCAAATATGCCGATGTCTACACAGGTAATGAAACCTGGAACAACCTGAAGGTCACAGAGCGAGAACTGTACGATTGGCCAGACTCAACCTATGTGCGGCAGCCACCTTTCTTTGAAGGCATCACCAAAGACGTCCCTGGGGTTGAAGACATTTTAAATGCCCGCTGCCTTGTAAAAGTTGGCGACAGTGTGACCACGGATCACATTTCACCTGCTGGTGCGATTGCCACCGAGAGCCCTGCTGGCGCATACCTGCAAGATCGTCAGATTGCACCCCAGGATTTTAATTCCTACGGCTCGAGACGCGGCAATCATGAAGTGATGATGCGTGGCACCTTCGCCAATGTACGCCTGAAAAATCAACTGGCACCAGGCACAGAAGGTAGCTGGACAAGCTATTTGCCAAGCGGTGAGCAGACTTCAATTTTCGATGCCGCGGAAAAATATCGTGACGATAATACGCCCCTTATTATTCTCGCTGGTAAAGAATACGGTACTGGCTCATCCAGAGACTGGGCAGCAAAGGGACCGGCTCTTTTAGGCGTCAAAGCGGTGATTGCTGAGAGCTACGAGCGGATTCATCGCTCGAACCTGATCGGTATGGGTATCTTGCCACTACAGTTCAAGGAAGGTGAAAGTATCTCGACGCATCAACTAGATGGCTCAGAAGTATTTTCTATTCCAGCCGTTGCATTAGGACAAAAGGTCGCAACCGTTAGCTACACAAAAGATGGTGAGCAACATAGTTTTGAGACAAAGATTCGAATCGATACGCCGAACGAATACGCATACTTCGAAAATGGCGGCATTCTGCACTACGTACTCAGACGCCTGGCCAGTGAAAGCTAGTCACTCTGACCTGAGAGACCTGCGGTCTGGTGTTGATTTTGTTGCTGACTTTTCAGTTGGTATAGATCGATAAAATCAAACACCAGATCACCAAGTCGATTGGGTTCTGAATTTGTCAGGAATACAAACCCGGTTTGCAATTGACGGTTAAATACCATTTCACTGCGCATGCCGCGCACGTAACCGCCATGCTGTACAAAGCCTGGCTGACCTTTGTAATCAAAAACTCGCCAGCCGAGCCCATAGGCAACATTGTCTAAACCTGATCTCTTCCGATAATGGGCTTGTTGCCGCGTGGTTCGAATCACGCCGTGTTGTAG
>CBDUKY010000213.1:0-5958 GCA_965367925.1 uncultured Pseudomonadales bacterium
TTGGCTCATAGGCATTGGATGCTGGTTGACGTTGAAATTCCGCTAGCATTGTGTCCCGCAGGATGTTGGTCGCCTCACTCACCCCTAGATCATGACTTAAGTAGATTGGCTCCAGGATCGTTGATGAAACAGGCCCTGGCTTGATGGATCTTGCTCCCTTGGGCCGAAGCGCGCGAAGCCCTTTCATGACAATGGGGACGACGGGGATTCTATGTTTCAGGGCAAGCAGGGCGACGCCATGGCGAAATTCACCAAGTTCATCTTCCATTGCCCGGGTGCCTTCTGGAAAGATACAAATGTTCGTACCTTGATTAATTAGCCAACTTGCATAGTCCAGGGTCTTAGAGCCACCACCACGAACGATAGGGAAGTTCCCCATGACCAGTGATTGATACCAGGGCTGGAGGATGAGCTTTTCTTTGCCTTTTACAAACCAGCGATCAGCGGCTGCGCCAAACAAAAGATTGTCACGAATAGCATCCGGTAGTGATTCAACTATGACCGGGGTATCCATATGACTCTGGTGGTTGGCGATAAAGATTGCTGGGCAATGAAGCTTTTCTAGATGTTCTGTACCCGTTACGGTCAATGGCTGACAGTAGGCGTCTACCCAGCGGGTATATTCTTTATGGCGCATCATACGCCTCACTTGTCTGGCCCAGCTTTGAATTTGCCAGGGGTGAGGGCCGCCATAATCTAGTGTTCTTGGGTCGTCTATTGAGTTTGTCATGATCTTCTCCTCATCACTGCAACTATGTCAGGTTAACCAGCTTGCTTCAGGGGCGGGTAAAGCCACTATTAATTTTTGCTGAAGCGGCGAGCGAGCCTAATGTTTTGATATGAGAGTAAAGAGCAAAGACAGTGCCAGACTTTTGATATGGCCAATAAAATCGCCGCGACCTGTAAAAATGCGGCCTGCAGAGAAGTACCTGTAGAAATTGAACAGTTAAGCGTTGAACTGAAGTGATGCATGGCAAGGCTGCCACGCATCATTATCAGGCGTAGGGATTGGTCGTGACTACCAGATAGAAACCCGATCTTCAGGTTTGAGGTAGAGTGCATTATCAGGTTTTACATCAAAGGCCTCGTACCAGGTATCTACATTGCGAACCACACCATTGACTCTAAACTGTGGTGGTGAATGTGGGTCTGCTTTCAGTAGTTGTAGGGTAGTTTCATCCCGTCTTTTGGTTCTCCAGGATTGTCCATAAGAAAGGAAGAATCTCTGGTCGCCAGTCCAACCATCAATTTCAGGGGCTGGATTACCCTTGAGTGAAAGTTGGTAGGCCCGGTAGGCAACTTCAACGCCGCCAAGGTCTCCAATATTCTCACCCATAGTAAAACTACCATCTACGAAGTTGCCTTCAATGGGCTCGTAGGTATCGAACTGTTCACCGAGCTTTTTAGTACGGCTTTCGAAGGCTGCGCGATCCGCGTCATTCCACCAGTTACGCTTAACCCCTTTAGCGTCAGACTTTGAACCCTGATCGTCAAACCCATGGCCCATTTCATGGCCAATGATTGCGCCAATTGCACCATAGTTCACAGCATCATCTGCGTTAGGATCGAAATAAGGTGGCTCTAGAATTGCCGCGGGGAAGACGATCTCATTAAAGTTGGACAGGTAATAGGCGTTGACCGTCTGAGGCATCATGAACCATTCCTCGCGAGTGGTGGTGTTGTGAATACGCGCCATGTCGAAGTCTTCAAAGAACTTTCTGATTCGACGTGCATTACCGAATAGATCGTTTTTATCAATCTTGATGGCATCAAGATCAAGCCACTTATCAGGGTAGCCAATCTTTGCTCTGAAGGCGGCGAGTTTTGCTTGTGCTTCAACCTTGGTCTCATCACTCATCCAGTCAAGTGATTCGATACGTTCTGCATAGGCCTTGCGGAGATTATCCACAAGCTCTTCCATACGCTGTTTTGAAGACTCAGGGAAATAGCGTTTAACGTAAATCTGGCCAAGGGCTTCACCAAGACCTGTTTTTGCGCCTACTCTGGAAACGCCGCGCTTCCAACGGTCTAGTTGAGTTTCAGCACCATTCATTGTGGTGCCCCAGAACTCAAAATTCTTCGCGTCGATTTCTTCAGATAGTACAGACGCATTGTTGCTGATCAGGTGGTAGGTGAGGTAAGTCTTCCAGAGATCAAGCGGCTCCTTGTTAACCAGATCAACAAGGGGAGAAATGACATCTGGATGGTTAACATTCACTTCTGTTAGATCAACAATGTTTGCTGCACTAAAAAACGTATCCCAGTCGAAGTCGGGGTGTTGCTTCTTGAGGTCGACAACCGCTGTTGGATTGTAAGTTTTATCTCTGTCCCGGCGGTCGGCACGAACCCACTGATGCTCGGCTATTTTCGTTTCAAGGGCTAGAATCTCTTCTGCTTTTTGTCTGCTGTTTTCAATGCCAGCGAAATTAAGCATATCTGCAATGTGGGTGACATACTTTGCACGGATTTCAACGAAACGATCAGACTGATCAAGATAGTAATCACGTTCTGGCAAACCAAGACCACTAAGACCAATGTTGATGTTGTAGTGATCAGGGTCTTTAGCGTCAATTCCCAGGCCGACATAGAATGGTGTCTGGCCGGCGACATAGTTGTTAAGACCAAATTCCTTTGTGAGCATTTTTCGATCGCTAATCTTGCTGATACGATCAAGGTCAGCCTCTAGTGGCGAGAGGCCTAGTTTGTTTAAGGTTTCGGTATTCATCCAACTAGAGTAGTAGTCACCTACCTTCTGCTCTGGTGTACCCATTGCGCCGCTTTGTGCGCTGAGTTCCTCAATAATGCCGCGGACTCTTTCCTGGGCGCGTTCGTGAATCAGCAAGCTAACACCGTAGCTGGTGCGATCAGACGGGATCTCATGGCTATCTAACCAACCACCATTTACATAGCGGAAGAAGTCATCGCCTGGCGTGACGGTTTCATCTCTGGCTGCCAAATCGACGCCCCAATCGCCGAATGCCGGCTTCTGATTTTCTAGCATTGTTTCAGCTGCGGACGCATCCGTGTTCGAGCTTGTTTTTGAATCAACCTGGCTATCACCACAGCTGACGATGAGTGCGAAAAGGGGAAGGGTAAAGAGTAGACGGCGCATTGTGGCTCCAAAGGGACAATTGCGCCGCATTATAAGCAAATGAGCCGACAAATTCCGGATTCCTGCGATAGATGCACTGTTTCACTCGTTATGTGCCAAATAGCAGAAGACCGCTGTGATATTTGGTTATTTTATAGGCAGAGAATGTAAAAAATACTTTACATAAGGTCGATAATAGTTAACATAGCCGGATCAATAGACGGGAGAGTCTGTATGGATCTGACATTTGAAGAAAAGAGCACCTGGGGCTCGCTGCTGTTAATTTGTCTTGTATATGGTGCTTATGGCTTCGATCTGTTGACCAGAAGCGAACCAGCATCCCTAAGCGACATGCTGGTGACCATGCTTGGTATTGTGCTGATTCTGGTAGTGGTGGAAGTTGTCTTCCATATTTTTCTGGCGGCCCTGCATCGGCCTGAGATGCGTGATGAGCGGGCCCAGCTTATTGGCGCCAGGTCTGCGAGCTTTGGTTTTTACACCATCGCTGCTGGGGTGCTGGTCTTGTTATTTTCGATTCTGATCAATGGTGCCCTGGCTGAACAGGGTGAAGATGTGTTTGTTTTTTCAACCTACTGGGTTGCCAATAGCTTGCTCCTTACCATGATCGTTGCGGAGATCGTTCACTATGGCAGCATGCTTGTTATGTATCGGCGTGGTGTCTGATGGCAAAGCAAACGCGTATTACCAATAGCATTCGGCGTTGCCGCTTTGATGCCAATGAAATGACGCAACAACGTCTTGCTGATGCGGTTGGTGTTACACGGCAAACGGTGATAGCTATCGAGGCGGGGAAATATTCCCCGTCACTCGAAGTAGCGTTTAAGATCGCGGCAGTTTTCGATAAGCCGCTTGATGAGGTATTTAGTTACGAGGCGGAGACTACTTAACAATCTCGTAACAGGGGATGTAAGTATCATTTCCGAGCTTCATCCGCTTCTGATCAACAAACTCTCGTAACAGTCGATCCATATGTTCCATGATGTCTGCCTGGCCATGGATCTTAAATGGGCCATGCTTTTTGATTTCGGCGATACCAGGTGCCTTCACATTACCGGCAACAATGGCGGAAAAGGCCCGCCGTAGATTGGCAGCAAGATCATGAACTGGTTGATCTTGCGTGATCCGCAAGGTTGCCATGTTTTCATGGGTTGGCTCAAAGGGCTGTTGCAGGTTCCAGTCAATCTTAAGATTCCAGTTAAACGCATAGGATTCTTCTGTTTGTCTGCGGTAACGCTGAACTTCTTTGCAACCTTGTAAGGCTTTTTCCGCCACAAGATCTGGTTGGCCAATCACGATTTCATAGTACTGTTTCGCTTCTTCACCGAGAGTTGCAACAATAAAATTTTCCAGTGACTGGAAATATTCTGTGTTGTCTGCTGGTGCCGCGAATATCAGTGGGAAAGGCATCCCGGCGTTATCCGGATGCATTAGTAGGCCGAGCAGGTATAGCACTTCCTCAGCCGTGCCAGCACCACCAGGAAACACGATAATCGTGTGAGCCAGTCTAACAAATGCCTCAAGGCGCTTTTCTATGTCTGGTAAAATCACAAGTTCGTTAACAATGGCGTTAGGTGCTTCTGACGCGATAATGCCCGGCTCAGAAATCCCGATATAGCGGCCATCATTAATTTGTTGTTTCGCGTGTCCAACTGCTGCACCTTTCATTGGTCCTTTCATGGCACCAATGCCGCATCCAGTACCAATGTTTAAACCGCGTAAGCCAAGGTGGTAACCAACTTCTTTTGAATAGTCGTATTCTGTTCTGCTAATGGAATGGCCGCCCCAGCAAATCACCAGATTCGGTTTATGATTGGCGCGCACAGTGTCGGCATTACGTAGGATCTGGAATACAGCGTCTGTCACGCCATCATTGGTTTCAAGATCAAGTAGATGTTCGCCATAAAGGTGTTGTTCGGTGTAGACAATGTCCCGCAATGCCGCAAATAGATGATCTTGTAAACCTGTGATCATGCGGCCATGGACGAAGGCTGATGCTGGTGCATTCTTGATTTGTAGTTTTAAGCCACGAGATTCCGGTACCACGCGGATATCAAAATCCTCAAACATGGCGAGTAGTTTGGATGCATCGTCTTCAAGGGTGCCAGAGTTTAAAACGGCGAGGGCGCATTGGCGGAATAATCGAAATACCTTCTCATCGGTGCCGAGTAGGCTTTCCATTTCCCGGTGTGAAAGTAGGTTTAGGCTTCGTAGTGGTCTTATTGTAGATTTGGTAATTCTTCCCATATAGTCCTTTTTTTCTCTTCTTTAGTTTATCTATTTTATTTTGGTCGGCTAGGTTGGCTGATTCTTCAATAAATAGCCAGAAACAATTGCACGGCAAAGGTGCGAGCTAGTGCCTGGCATCTAGCCTGGTCTTGACCCGTGATGCGGGTTTAGGCAATGTGCAGCGACATTGGTTCATTGGTGATTGAGACGGTGGCAGACAAATCTCAAGATGTAACAGAAGCTCAGTTAGCAGCGCACTGGATGCCTTTTACGGGGAATCGAGAGTTCAAGCGCGACCCTCGCATGATCCTTGCAGCAGACGGTGCCTATTATACAGATAAAGACGGCCGACAGATATTCGATGGCTTGTCTGGTCTATGGACCTCAGGCCTTGGTCACAATATTCCAAAGATCCAGGAAGCGGTCAGTCAACAATTAGCCACGCTGGATTTGAGTCCAACCTTTCAATTCGGTCAGCCCAAATCATTTCAGTTAGCAGAGTTGATCACGAAATTTATGCCGGAGAATCTTAACCGGGTCTTTTTCACAAATTCCGGTTCTGAGGCTGTTGAAACTGCCTTGAAGATCGCAAGAGCCTATTGGCGCATGCAAGGTAAACC
>CBDUKY010000214.1:0-5926 GCA_965367925.1 uncultured Pseudomonadales bacterium
CATTAGCGACTCGCCAATTCAACCTTACAAGGGTGAGCTTAGCGTTAATTCTGTGCCAGAAATGAAATCAAAACTTGCAGATGCTATTGGTGAAGCAGCAGCAGAACGACAATTGCAACTTGCTCTGGCGGACTTATCCCTTAACGTCGATGAACAAAGACCATTCGCGCTGACCCAACTCCGCAATCAGATGGAATCAAACCTTACCAGTATCGCTGGACAAACGATTGCTCACATTATTTTTACCCGTTCATTGCCGTTTGTCAGTACCGCCGAAGCAGAAGATATCGAAAGCGTGCAGAGCATGGAGTATCGATTTGAGAATCATCATGCCTACCTGACCGGTCTCGCAGCAGAGTTGGATAACCTTCGTCGTTACCACCGCCAGATCCTACAAGATCTGCCAACCGCCGTTTGCACCGTTGATAGGAACGACAGGGTGTTAACCTGGAACCATGCCATGGCAGAGCTGACGCAAATCGATAGCCAGCGGATCGTTGATTTCGACCTAAAAGTCTTACCTGGCAATTGGCTGCATCTATTTAGTAGTTTTATTGCAGATACTGCAGTTAACCGATCAAAAACTGAAATTAGAACCGTCGACCAGACGCGACTACTTAATCTACACAAGGGTTTAACAGACACTGGTGACATCTTGATAGTGATTGAAGATATCACCGAGGAACAGGTACTTGAACGCCAGCTAATGCACAATCAGCGGCTTGCTTCGATTGGTCAACTCGCCGCTGGCGTCGCCCATGAGGTAGGCAACCCAATTACTGCAATCGCCTGCCTGGCGCAAAATGTCCGCATCGAAACCCAACAGCCAGAATTACTCGATATTTCTAGCCAGATTCTCGAGCAAACTGATCGCGTGTCCGGCATTCTCAACTCCCTGGTTAATTTCGCCCATGGTGGCAAAGATGCAGCTCAAGGTGCCTATCAGCCGGTCAGATTGCAGCAATGTATAGATGAGGCCATCTACCTGCTATCCCTCTCAGGAGAAGCGAAAAAGGTAAACTATTACAATCAGTGCCCGGAGCAACTACTGGTTCTTGGTGACAGTCAGCGGCTCTTACAGGTATTCGTTAACATACTATCCAATGCACGGGACGCTTCGCCGGAAAACGCGGATATTTTCGTCAAGGGACGGATTAAAAACGATGAGGTGGATATTGCAATTATCGATTCAGGCCACGGTATCAGCGCACAAAACCTCAATGTTGTCTTTGAGCCCTTTTACACCACCAAAGACCCTGGCCAGGGGACAGGTCTTGGGCTGGCAATCGTGACGTCGATAATTGATGAGCATCACGGTAGAATTTCCGCTGAACGGTTAATACCGAACGGCACACTGGTTTCGATTAAATTGCCGAACTACGAACCTGAATTAGAACAGTTGACTTCAACAACTGATTCATAGTTTAGTGACAAACTTAGTGACACAAGCTCAGCGCTACCTATGGGCAGAAGAAACATTCTGATCATCGAAGATGAAGTCGTCATTCGAACTTCATTGCAAAAATTCCTGACCCAACAAGGATTCAACGTTACCGAAGCAAATTCGGTCGACGAGGCAGTTCTACAATCGCCAAATGATTTTTCCCTGATTATTACCGATCTCCGGCTACCAGGTCCGGTAGGTACAGATATCATCAAATATGCACCGGACGTTCCGGTACTTGTGATGACCAGCTATGCCAGCGTCACGTCGGCAGTGGAAGCAATGAAACTCGGGGCTATCGACTATATCGCGAAACCATTCGACTACGAGACACTGCTTTCAACCATTAATTCAATTTTGGGCCCTCACAACACCGCAGCGCCAATAGATGGCATGCTCGGGCAGTGTGCGGCAATGCAGTTGGTTTTCGACCGAATAAACAAGGTTGCACCCACAGACACCAATGTATTGATTCTCGGCGAATCAGGCACCGGCAAGGAACTGGTTGCCAAGGCAATCCACGCGGCCAGTAAGCAATCTAACAAACCAATGATTTCTCTCAACTGTGCTGCAATCCCGGATACCCTGATCGAATCTGAGCTCTTTGGCCATGAGAAAGGCGCCTTTACAGGTGCAACAAATCGCCGGGTAGGTCTTGTTGAAGCCGCTGATGGTGGCACCTTGTTTTTAGATGAAATCGGCGAGCTACCCCTGGAAGCCCAGGCAAGATTATTGCGCGTGCTGCAGGAAGGAGAAGTCAGGCGGGTAGGTTCCGTCGAAACAAATAAGGTCAAGGTCCGGCTCATTGCCGCCACCCACAGAGACCTCAAAACCCTTACGAAACAGGGTCAGTTCCGAGAAGACCTCTATTACCGACTCAATGTGATGAAACTCTTACTGCCACCCTTGCGTGAAAGAACCGGGGATCTGGAAGCACTAGCAAATCATTTTCTTCGCCAGAACTGCGAAAAACTTGGCAAGGCCTGCTTGAGCTTTAGCGATGACACCGTGAACCTCATTACCCGCTATCGCTGGCCTGGCAACATCCGGGAGCTGGAAAATGCCATTGAACGGGCCGTCATACTTGCCGAGAGTAAAATCATACAACCAGACCTACTCGCAATTGAACAAGACACAGACCAACTAGCCAATGACGATGAGGCGGATTATCCATTTGATGATCTGTCCCTCGAAGACTACTTCCAGAAATTTGTCCTCGAAAACCAGGATCACATGACGGAAACAGAACTGGCTCAAAAGCTAGGCATTAGTCGTAAAGCACTCTGGCAGCGAAGGCAGAAACTCCAGCTTCCACGAATCCGCTCAAAGCGAAAATAGACCAGCCGATGGATTTCTGAGGCCAACTGTTACCTTTAACCTCACGAAGTGTTACCAAAGGTTACACTTCGTCTTGCGCATAGCAGCCAGAAATATCTAACTCATTGTTTTTAAAGGAAACACATTGTTGGCACGGCACCTGCATTAAGAATAGTGGCTAAGTACAAAGTCAGTGTAAAAAAAATAACAAAGCACTGATGGCTATAATAAAAATAATAAAAACGAAGAATAATAATAAAAATAAAGATCTGGCTCGCTGAATGGGAAAAGTACGCTTTTCCCATTTTTCTTTGCGCGTCAGAAATGTTTCTCCCCGCCCATCAGCTTCCCACCTAATAAATTGCCAGCCATAACGCTTAATCATGGCCGGGGTCTGCTACTATAAAGCAAAACTAATAATCCACCGGGATGCGACGACCTCAATTGACCTCAATTTCCCGGCCAGAATGAATCTTTAATGGTTGATATTGAAGCGGAACTCGCTCGAAATCCACAGAGCATTAATGCCCTGAAAGTCGTAAATCGCCTCGCAAGCCAGGGCTTCCAGGCCTATCTGGTTGGTGGCTGTGTACGAGACCTACTGCTTGGCAGTTCTCCCAAAGACTATGATGTCGCCACAGACGCCCATCCAGAGGACGTGCGACAACTGTTTAGTAATTCACGCTCTATCGGCAGGCGATTTAAGATCGTCCATGTAAGATTCGGGCGCGACATTATCGAGGTCGCCACATTTCGCGCACCGCCTGCTGTAGACCGTGACGATCATATTTCTGATGGTGGTCGGATCTTATCCGACAATATTTATGGCAGCTTTGAAGAAGATGTCATGCGTCGGGATTTCACCATCAACGCCTTGTACTACAACCCTGAGAACAAGCAGATCATAGATCTAGTGGATGGAATGGGAGATATTGAGAAAAAAACCATTCGACTGATTGGCGACCCTGAAAATCGATTTCGTGAAGATCCGGTGCGGATGCTCCGAGCCGCGCGATTTGAAGCAAAGCTCGGATTTGATCTCGAAGCGAAAACCATGGCACAGCTCAAAAAGCTCGGCTTTCTCTTACAGGATATTCCCCCGGCACGACTATTCGAGGAAGTTTTGAAGCTCTTTATGTCTGGCCAGGGTGAAGCTTCTTTCAACAGCCTACGGCAACATGAGTTGCTTGGCTGGCTATTTCCGGCCATTAATAATGCCGATGAAATTGCCTTCAAACTTATTGGCCTTGCACTTACCAGTACAGACAAGCGCATTAATGAGGGCCTGCCGGTCACCCCTGCATTTATCTATGCTGCGTTACTCTGGTGGCCATTTTGCGAGGAACGGGAAAAACTCAAGCAGGCCGGACAGACAAACCTCGCTGCTTCCCATGAAGCGGCGCTAACTGTTATTGCCAAACAACAGCTATTTACCTCGATCCCACGGCGGTTTTCTGGGCCTATGCGTGACATCTGGCAACTTCAGGCACGCTTACCCAATACCCGCGGCAAGAAACCTGAAATATTGATGGGTCATAAGCGCTTCAGAGCTGCCTACGACTTTTTGCTCCTGCGGGAACTCTCTGGTGAGCCCCTGGACGGTCTGGGCGAGTGGTGGACCAATTATCAGGAACAAAACCCAGAACAGCGGCAAGCCATGCAAAATAGCACTCCACCAAAGAGCAAACGAAGAAGAAAACGCCGCCCAAGACGTGCTCAATAGGCAGTACAATATCAACACCACCGCCTCGCGAAATTGAATACGGAGTAGTAGGGTTTGAAGTCGGAAAAATTACCACGCTTTATCGCAGTAGAAGGCCCCATCGGCGTCGGTAAAACCTCATTGACAAAGCGCCTCGCTGAATCGCTTAACTATGAGACCTTTCTTGAATCGCCAGAGACCAATCCGTTTCTCGAACGCTTTTATCAAAATCGTCGCCAGGCTGCCCTGCAGACCCAGTTGTTTTTCCTCTTTGAACGGGCAAGGCAAATTCAAGAACTTCGCCAGGGCGATATGTTTGAGCCGATTCGGGTTGCAGACTTCCTACTTGAAAAAGATCGTTTGTTTGCTGAGATCAACCTCGATGCAGATGAACTAAAACTCTACGAGAATATCTATCAACATCTGACTATCGATGCGCCAAAACCTGATCTTGTCGTCTATCTACAGGCACCGGTGGAAGTTCTTATGAGCCGAATCCAGCAACGAGGACTCGCGGCAGAACAAGCGATTGATAAGGCTTACCTACATCAACTGGTAGATGCTTATACGGCATTTTTCCACTACTACGAACAATCACCACTACTTATCGTTAACGCAGCGGAAATTGATCTAGTGAACAATGAGGCAGACTACGAACAGCTACTTAGCTACTTGAAAACAGTCACCCGTGGTCGTCATTACTACAACCCATCACCTTCTATAATTTGACCATGAAATCTATCGACTATCCTGTCTGGCCAACATTAAGCGAGCATGCAAGCGATATAAAGCAAACATCGCTAGCTGAAATGTTTGATAAAGATACTTCCCGCGCCAACAGGTTCGTCATCGAAGCTGCAGGCTTATATCTTGATTATTCAAAGAACCTGGTAACCGATGACACCCTTTCACTGCTCACAAGGTTAGCGGACGAGGCATCCATTGGCGAAAAGGCCCAACAAATGTACAAGGGTGCATTAATTAACAATACAGAGCATCGCGCAGCACTGCATACGCTGCTGCGAAGCAAGCCAGACGAGGTGCCTGCAAATCTCACAGAAGAACACAAGCTGGTCACAGATACCTTTAAGAAAATGGCGGACATCGCAACGAGCATCAGCGAGGGCACATGGACAGGCTATACTGGCAAACCTATTACCGACGTTATTCACCTTGGTATTGGCGGCTCCTATCTTGGCCCCAACATGGTCGACGAGGCGCTCTCTAGTCGTCGTAAAAAGTCAAAAGATATAAAGGTCCACTATGTAGCCAATGTCGACGCTCACCACCTCTGCGCTGTCCTTGAGAAGGTGGACCCAGAACAGACTCTCGTCATCGTTGTGTCAAAGAGCTTTTCTACACTTGAGACTCTTACCAATGCCAACACCTGCAGGGATTGGTTATTGACCCAAATCCCAGCAAGTGAGATTTCAAAACATATCATCGCCGTCAGCACCAATATT
>CBDUKY010000215.1:0-5910 GCA_965367925.1 uncultured Pseudomonadales bacterium
GTCGGTAGTGATGCCAGCATCAGCGACTTTACTGATGTGACCCGCTGCTTATCTTGCAACTCAATTAACACCAGGATCACCGGCAGGGTTACTGCCATTGCCTTTGCCATCAGTGCACAGGCAAATAGTGGTAGCAACAAGAGATGCTTCTTCTTTTCACCTGAGTTCATCCAACCAATCAAAAAGAGCAGAGAGAACATCACGGAAAGGGTGTCTTTTCTCTCGACTACCCAGGCAACAGACTGTACATGCTGAGGGTGAATCAGAAATAAAAGTGCTGCGCCAAAACCTACAGTTGCCCGGCTATACTTATTCTTGATAAAAAATTGGGCAAGAAAATACACAAGGCAACCATTAACGGCGTGATAAGCCACATTCATCAAATGATGCTTACCCGGGTCATTGCCTAGCAGCGCAAAATCAATCCCATGGCTTAACCATACAAGGGGATGCCAGTTCGCCCGGTACTGCTCGGTAAACATCGCCATGATGTTTTGTAGATTGAGATCATGCACCCAGGGGTTTTGTACCATCATCGGCACCGTATCCCAGACAAAACTATAGTGCCGTACGTCCTGATAGAGGATGAAAGTAATAAGGGATAGTAATAGACACAGCCCAAAGTGCTGTCGATGTATGGTGAGATAGGATATCAAGGGAACGTTTGCACGAAATGTTTTCAAGGGTAGAGCCACAATATGCCACAGACACCACCCAAACTGCACTATTTTGGTACCATGTTGAAACTTGAACGTTGTTGTTAGGAGCCATCATTGTCAATCCATAAAGCGCGCCCCACCTCTCACACCTATTTTTCTCAGCGCTTGAAGCTGCACTATCTGGACTGGGGTAACGAGGAGGCAAAACATGTGCTACTTATCCACGGTTCCCAGGACAATTGTCACAACTGGGATTGGACCAGCGAAAACCTCTGTCAGGATTATCACGTCATTGCGCCTGACCTTCGTGGCCATGGGGATTCCGAATGGGTCAAGGGTAGCCCCTACAATATGTTGGACTATGTTTATGATATTGCGCAGCTTGTTGAACAAGAGAACCTAGACCCGGTAAACATCATTTCCCATTCCATGGGTGGCACCATTGCCTGTCTGTTTGCAGGTATCTTCCCGGAAAAGGTAAGTAGTCTCATCTCCGTTGAGGGTGTTGGCGGCTTCTGGTATCAGCGGGAAGAAATGCATCCGCAACAACGGATTCGAGAATGGATAGATTCAACTCGTCAACTGGCAGGACGTGTGCCACGCAAATATGAGAACGCCAGTGACGCCTTCCAGCGAATGCAAAAGTCGAACCCGCATCTAAGCGAAGAACGGGCCAGGCATCTAACAATTCACGGTAGCAATCGAAATGAAGACGGCACCTACTCCTGGAAGTTCGATAACTACACCCACTCGCGCAACCCATTTGGTATGGACTATGAAGATATGGTTCAGCTATGGGAGAAGATCGACTGCCCAACGCTGCTGTTAAACGCCAAACAAGGCTACGGTCACAGGACGGGTCAGGGCGGCACCCTGAAACATTTTAAACAGGGTCAGATTATCGATGTAGACAATGCCGGTCACTGGTTACACCACGACCAATTTGATGAATATCTTGGCATTTGCCAACAATTTCTGGCGGAACACGCCCGCTAACGAGGCGGGATGAAAATTTCCCCTGGCGCTGGCTCCGCACACTGAAAGATCCACTATCTCTGTTACACTTGAGAGGCAAAAAACTGACACCTTCCTGATCAGAGGCGAAATGCTTAACCTCATTCAATCGAACCGAATGCAAGTGCTGGTGGACACCTTATGTGCCAATCAACAGCATCTAAGCAATCCATTCGAGCCAACTACAGTGGTCGTGCAGAGCTTTGGTATCGGTCAATGGTTGAAGGTTGAACTGGCTGAAAAAACCGGCATCGCCGCTAACATAGACTGTATCCTGCCAGCAGAGCTGATCTGGCGTTTGTATCGTCTGGTCTTACCAGACAATCTACCGGAAGCATCGCCTTTTGCTCGTCAGTTGATGACCTGGCGCATCATGGAACTCTTACCTGATACAGAGAGTCCAGCCTTCGAACAGGTGCAACACTATTTACAGCATGACGCAGACGATCAATTGCGGCTTTATCAATTTAGCCACGTGGTCGCGGGACTATTTGATCAGTATTTAATCTATCGCCCCGATTGGATTGCAAACTGGGAATCCGGCCAGGATGACCCTGATCAACCCTGGCAAAGCCAACTCTGGCGAGCACTTATAGATCAGCCAGGGATGGAATCGAAGCAACACCGGGCAAGTTTACATACTGCATTTTTAAATCGACTCCAGGGAGAAACCCCCGCCAACCTGCCAAATCAAATTAGCGTACTTGGTATTTCCTCTTTGCCCGGCATGCATATGCAAACCCTGCAGGCACTGGCCGCACACATTGATATATCCATCTATTTTCTGAATCCCTGTGAACACTACTGGGGTGACATTGTTTCTGAAAAGGAATCCTCTAAACGTTCCATCCGCCGGCTCATTCATCCAGCGGGTGCCTTGTCCGAGGAAGACTATCTTGAGGTTGGTAACCCACTGCTTTCTTCCATGGGTAAACAGGGGCGAGAGTTCTTTGAGCTACTGCTCGAAACCGATGGCATCCATTCCAGCGAGTATTTCCAACCAGCTGAGGCGAACAATGCCCTGGCACTAATTCACAACGACATACTCAATTTGGAATTTGGTGGGGTTTTCTACGAATCAGAAATTGCCAATCCAACCCAGCGGAGGCGAGATCCAGCGGATAGAAGCATCCAGATCCACAGCTGCCATAGTCGCATGCGAGAAATTGAAGTCCTGCTTGACCAGATCTACGGCATGCTAGATGGGCGATTTTCAACAGAGAAACTAAAGCCATCGGACATAATTGTCATGGCGCCGGACATCGGGCTATATGCGCCTTACATAGAAGCTGTATTCAAGCGGTTGCTACCTTTTAGTATTACTGACAGACCCGTCAAACAAGAATCATCTGTGCTTGTGGCTTTTGATCGGTTGCTGCGACTTCCTGACGCCAGGTTGACGGCAAGTGAGGTCATGGATTTTCTCGAGATACCCGCTATCGCCAACAGATTTGGACTAGGTGAATCCGATCTCAGCCGACTACTCGAATGGATTCAACAAACAGGTATTCGCTTTGAGCTGGACGGTACAGCGAAAAAAAATGTCTGGGGATTGCCGGCAGTCGAATACAACACCTGGCGATTTGGACTCGACAGACTCTTGTTGGGCCTCGCCATGGAACCACAAGTTGGCGTATTCGAGGGTGTATCGCCCTACGCAATTTCATCCAGTGATACTGAACTTGTCGGCAAGCTGTGCAAGGTCATTGATCTACTGGCGGACTATCGGGCCAGACTATCCACACCCTGTCTCGCTGTAGAATGGCTTGGCACCATCAATGAAATGATAACGGACTTCCTAAAACCAGAGCAGGAAGAAGAATTTGCGCTCAATCAACTTCGCGAGGCGCTGGTAACGCTGGTCGATGAAACTCACGCAAGTGAATTCGATAAACCCATCGCGCCTCGCCTACTACGCCACTGGCTCAATGAACAACTAGAACAATCGCCGCAAAATCGTGGATTTGTTTCTGGAGGCATTACCTTTGCTACCCTGGTTCCTATGCGTAGTATTCCCTATGAGGCAGTCTGTCTAATTGGCATGAACGATCAGGCCTTCCCAAGACAAGACAAACCCGTTAGTTTTGACTTGATGGCAAAAGACTTTCGTAAAGGTGATCGCTCCCGGCGCAACGATGACCGATATCTTTTCCTTGAAGCCCTGCTTTCTGCAAGATCTATATTCTATGCAAGTTATGAAGGTAAGAGCTTAAAAGACAATAAGCCCAGACCTGCCTCTGTGCTTTTAGGTGAACTCAGTGAATATTTGCAACGCATCTATGCAGATGACTTTATCACTGAGCATCCATTACAACCTTTCAATCCAATTTATTACACGGCATCAGACAAGCAGCTTTTGAGTTATCAGGACAGTTGGTACCAGGCACTAAACAAACATACCCCGGTTGTGCCTTTTGTTGACGCAAGGTTGCCCAATGATGAAGAACATCTCCTTACAGAACTTGATCAGCTCACCAGTTTCTTCCGCAATCCGGCTAAATACTTTTTACAGCACCGTCTTGGTGTGAGCTTAACTGACGAGGCGGACGAACTTAAAGATACTGAATCCTTTGAGCTCGACGGTCTGGATACTTATCAGCTGTCTGACAGCGCGCTCGAAACACTATTACGAAATGGTGACATGGATCAGTGGCTGCAGACCCGGCTTGCCTCTGGTCTGGTAATGCCGGGCGACCTGGGCAAGATGCAAATCGCTAGCGAACTTGCAAAGGCAGAAAATATTGCCGAGGCAGTAAAATCGCTAACCGGTGATGAGGTCGCCGAAAGACAATTGCTACAGGTAAGTCTCGGTAATTTAAGCTTGTCCGGGGAAATCAGAATGTTCGGGGACAAGTTTATTGCGCCACAAATTGGCGAGTTACGGCAAAGACAACTGATTGATATATGGATACGACACCTCGCCCTTTGCGCAAATGGATACAGCGAGGCTTCATTTATCGTCTCTCGCAGTAAATACAAAAAGAACGGTGTCTATCCTGCAACCTCACAGCAACTAAAACCTGTGCCTGCAGACAAGGCAGTAGAACAATTACAGATGTTGGCTGGTCATTATGATCAAGGGCTGGTTGAACCCCTGCCCTTTATGCCCGAGGCAAGCCGTGCTTTTTTTGATACTTACAAAGATTCTGACGACTATGATCAGGCCATTGAAAAAGCAATCAGCAATTATGCTTCGGACCAACCTGGCTCGGAAGGTTCAGATCGACACTATGCTCGATTGTTTAATTTTCCTGATGTGTTTGACGATTTTTTTGCCCATCTTGCGACGGATATCTATACCCCCATTACCAAATATCTCGATAAGGTCGACATCTAATGCGACCACTTAATTCTGAAACCTTTCCATTAACTGGCCAACAGCTTATCGAGGCCAGCGCCGGTACTGGCAAGACCTATACCATCACCAATCTTTACCTACGGCTAATTCTTGGGCGCGACCCAAATCAGACCCGGCCGTTGTTAACCAGTGAAATTCTGGTGCTTACCTTTACCATCGCCGCAACCGACGAACTACGACAACGGATTCGGGACAGGGTAATTGCCGCACGAAAATTGTTTGCCGGTGATGACAGTGAAACTGATGACTTTTTGATCCAACTAAAACATCAGTCGAGGGATATTGATGCGGATCGAAAACTACTATCATTTGCTATTCAGACCATGGATGAAGCAGCGATCTTTACTATCCATGGTTTTTGCGCACGGGTGCTAGGTGAACAGTCCTTCGAAACCGGCATGCTCTTCGATCAGGACCTCGATGGCGACAAAGATTTGTTGCTTCAAATGGCAACCGAAGATTGTTTTAGAAAACTCATTTTAACCCTGCCAGACTTAGAACGAGATATCGCCCTTGGTCAATGGCGCACCCCTGCGGTACTACAGAAACAGGCAAAGGGATTTTTATTTCGCCATAACTTGACGCTATTGCCACCAGAAAATGATGTCAGAGAGGCCATCGAAAAGCTCCAGGAAAAGATACAACGCTGTAAAGCCATGTGGCTAGAAGCAGAAATAACAGAGCTACTTCGCTCGTCTGATTTGCACAAGGGGCGCAAGACGATTACGCGCCTCGACGACGTTATTCCTCACTGCGAAAGCGATAGTCTCGATATCGACTTCTGGGAACCCTGGACCAGCGCTGGCCTCGAAAATGCTAAAAAGAAAAATAGCGCTTTACCTGAACACGAGATTTTTTCGCTTATTGACGAAATCTGGG
>CBDUKY010000216.1:0-5893 GCA_965367925.1 uncultured Pseudomonadales bacterium
TCGCTAGCGGACGTGACCTACTGGTAAAAGTTAACGCGATCGCGGTTAACCCGGTGGATTACAAGATTCGCCAGAATGTTGCTTCCGAAGATGGATATAAGGTGATTGGCTGGGATGCTGTCGGTGAAGTGGTTGAAGTCGGTGAAAATGTTGAGCTATTTAGCGTCGGCGATCAGGTCTGGTATGCAGGCGATATTACTCGTGCTGGCTCTAACGCGGAGTACCAACTGGTAGATGAAAGAATTGTAGGATTCAAACCAACATCTTTATCTAACAGCGAAGCTGCCGCAATGCCGTTAACCGCGATTACCGCCTGGGAACTTCTATTTGATCGGCTGGGCTTTTCACCGCAAATGCCAGATGGCACTCAACAAGCTAATGATCAGCTTAACAACCATGGGCAAATACTGATTATGGGCGCTGCCGGTGGTGTTGGCTCTATCTTGACGCAACTGGCTGCACAGCTAACTAGTGCAACAGTAATTGGTACAGCTTCAAGGCCGGAGAGCCAGGCATGGGTTAAGTCGTTGGGCGCTGATCATGTTATCAATCATCATGAGCCGCTAATGCCACAGTTAAATGCAGTTGGCATCGAACATGTGACCCATGTCATTAGTCTTACTCATACTGAACAGCATTTCGATCAACTAGTGGAAGTCCTTGCACCGCAAGGAAAACTCGCGCTCATTGACGACCCTGAAACAGGTCTCGATATCATGAAGCTGAAAACGAAAGCAATTTCGCTGCACTGGGAATTTATGTTCACCCGCTCTATGTTCAACACGCCGGACATGCAGCAACAACATGCATTACTCACAAGCCTTGCAAGCCTCATTGATAGCGGCACTATAAAATCCACCCTTGGTGAGAACTACGGTGTGATCAATGCCAGCAATTTAAAACGGGCTCACGCGCACATAGAGAGCAATCAAGCAGTAGGTAAGATTGTATTGGCTGGTTTCTAGCACACGGTTGCAAGGGTCAGGTAAGGCCAGACCCTTGCAACTACCTGGCAGTTAACGTCAGACGGCTGTCGAGCCGCCCAAGACTTGTACCTGAATAGGCAATGACGCCAATCGCGATCACCGCGAACGGAAGACTTTTTGTTATTTGATGAAAAGGTGTTAACGCCTCCGCAATTGATGCGGCACCAGATATTCCAATGGCATCATTGGTAATACCATGAACAACAATCGCCGGGATCACACTACCGCCAAGACGGTTTGAGAAGAATATCGCAATGATGGATACCGCAATGGTACCGAGTAAAAATGATGGCAAAAACTGACTTAGATAAACAACAAAACCAAGGCGCTCGATTACGCCGGTTGTGATGTCTCGCGGCAGATGCCACAAACCCCAGGCAAGGCCAATCACAATTGCGGCAACCAGCGGATTGATACCATTGTCTTGCAGCTCAACCTGCGCATAACCACGCCAGCCTAGCTCCTCAAATAATGCCCCCTGATCCAAAAACGCAAGAATCAAAAGCGAACCAAGTATGGCGAAGCTAAAGCTAAAGCTGCTTTCGTAGTTTCCACCAAGACTTGTTCTTAGCCAGTAAACCAACAGCAAAGATGGAATCAGCAGTGCGAAAATCGAAACATAGGACAGCACTGCTTCACGGGTACCACAAAACTGATATGGCAGTAGACGCAAGAAAAACCGCTTCCAGAGGTTCCGGTTTCTTTGAATTGCCAGCATAACAATTGCGGCAAGTGCCGGTGCCATGGAACCCAGCAAGGTCAACAGTAAAACTGGTTCAGCCGCACAGAGGCGAAGCACATCAATGAGACTCGAGGTCCAGGGAATACCGGTTGCATTAACCGCCCTTTCACCTGCTTCTGAAAAATCCATACTACCGTCATTGAAGACAATACTTAAGACAGGGATAAGCCCCAGCATCAAGAATGTTAGTAAGTAAAAACCCAGAAAACTCCAATAGCGTGACATTAACGCACCCCACGGTTGATATTGATCTGGCGATCCAATGGTTTTTATCTGAATTTGGCGCTTGTGCCGGGGCACTTTCTTAGGTGCAGCATGGCATCTATAAAATAATTCAGGAGAGCACTTTAAACGCTTTAGGCAGTGCTTTACAAACGTCTATTATTTCCAGTGTTTTAGGCCATTTGCGAGGGACTAGTTCGCCACACCCTTTGCAGAAATTACCTTCGACGGGGTAATCGAAACCAGCACCTCGCCATCCACTGCATTTCTGCTCGCAAACTCATCCACACGATCAGCGGGGACATAGCGAGCCGCAATCTTTCTCGACACGTCTAGTAATTCGGCCTTTGATAGTTCTTGGATAGATGCTCGCCCTTCGATGGTAACGAAATCGTAAGGGAATGCGTCGGAATCAAATGTGATACAGACCCTGTCATCTCTCAGCATATTTTTTGCTTTCACAGAAGTTGACCAGGTCATAAAAACAACCTTGCCTGCCTCAAACAAACACCAGACAGGTACACAGTGAGGCCTGCCATCTGCGCGAATGGACGTGAGCTTTCCCGTTCGGGAACCCGCTTGAATAAATTCTTGCCATTCGGATTCTGTCATTGATTGCATCGCGATACCTCGTGCTGTTTTGTACAACAATTTAAGTTGAGAAGATTAATCTGCATTGAGCGCTAATAGTGCCTCAACAGACTCGTTACCTGAATACTCTTTAAAGGTTTCTACCTTATCCCGCATGGCTACAAAGCACATTCGGTCGGCGAGCTCATTACCCTCCACGCCGGAATGGCCTTTGACGTGAATAATGCTTAAAGACGTTGGTAGATCCACATAACAACGATACATTTCTTTAATCAGCGTAGCATTTGCTAACACTTCATTTTTGCCACGGGTCCAGTTCTTTCGCTGCCAGCCAGCAGCCCACTGGGTAATGGCCTTAACGGAATAGGATGAATCACTTAAGATCTGAACCCTGGCACCGTCGTCAAGATGATCCCTCGCGAGCAACATTGCTTGATGGAGCGCGTTTAACTCTGCCGTGTTGTTCGTGCCTTTGTGATAAAGACCATGATATTTACTTCGTATATTGCCTGACTCATACACAATCACGCCGGATGCGGCAGGTCCAGGATTAGGGTCACAACCACCATCGCAGAAGATATGGATATCAAAGCTTTCATCCAACACAAAGGCTGGTCTTTTTTTGGCTGGCTTTCTTGTTTTAGATTGAACGATGCTCTTCTCTGGTGGCTGCCTGAATGCTTCCTCGGCCAGCAGCCTCGATTCAAAACCTTTAAACTTTGCGCCCTTGTGACCAGCAACAGCTGCCTGGGCCGTGGGCCAATCCTCGAATATGCCTGTCTGTCGCCCTTCCCAGATTACATAGTATTTCTTTGCCACAGGGTTCCTATTGTTTCGGTTTAGTCGGGGCATTGATCGCCCGCTGTTTGAGTAAATTAAAAATGAGAGTGTAATTCATTTCGGCAGGTTTATGACGCTGAACCCCTGGCAATTTCCGCAGGTTCAAGTGCCCAGCGCTGGCCAAACGTGTAAAAATGAACCTCACGGAACATACTCAAGAGGAACATAGTGACAACATTTCATGATTCTGCGGCAGCGGCCGTCGCCTGTATTCAAAGTCACGAATATGTCTGGTGCCATTCCATGGCTGCAACGCCAGTTCGATTGATCGATGCACTTGCTGATCATGCGGCAGCAAACCTGACCCAGGTCACTGTCATACAACTTCACCTGGAAGGTGCGGAATCTCTTTGTCGCCCTGAGCTTGAGGGGCATCTACGGAATCGTGTGTACTTTGCTGGTCGCACAACCCGGCAACTGGTCAATGAAGGTCGGGCTGACTATGTGCCTATGTTCCTCTCCGAGATTCCACGCCAATTTCGTCGTGGTGAACAAAAGATCAACACCGCGCTGATACAGGTGTCTCCACCGGATGAACATGGGAATTGCTCCCTCGGCGTATCCGTGGAGGCAACCAGAGCAGCTTGTGATGTCGCCGACAAGATCATTGCCCATATCAACCCAAAAATGCCAAGAACCCATGGTGAGGGTTTTATTCCGATTGACCAGATAGATCATGCCTATACAGAGTCAGTTGAGATGATTGAAGTTGTGCGAGGTGAGATTAATGAAACCCAGGCGCAGATAGGTAAACACATCGCAGGCTTGATAAATGACGGTGATTGTTTACAGATGGGCGTTGGTGCTATTCCTGATGCCGCACTTGCGAATCTGAAACACCTCAAACACCTTGGTGTCCACACAGAGATGTTTACCGATGGCCTGCTGCCACTCATCGAATCTGGTGTGGTGGATAACTCCAGAAAAGCCGTTCGACGAGGAAGAACGGTGACTGGCTTCACCATGGGTAGTCAGTATCTTTACGATTTTGTTGATGACAATCCCATGGTGCTATTTCTTGATATTGAATATGTTAATAGCCCCATGGTGATCAGCCGCAACAAGCAGGTCACATCAATCAATAGCGCTATTCAAATCGATTTAAGCGGCCAGGTCTGTGCGGATTCCATTGGTCCTAAAATCTACTCAGGTGTTGGTGGACAGGTCGACTTTGTGCTTGGCGCAACCTATTCTGAGGGCGGTAAATCTATCATTGCATTACCAAGTACCGCCGCAAAGGGCAGCTTGTCTAGAATTGTCAGCACGCTAAGTTCTGGTGCTGGCGTTGTCACCACCCGGGCGAATGTGGACTATGTTATTACCGAATATGGTGTCGCCAGCCTTAATGGACGCTCCATGGCCGAGCGTGCCCAGGCGCTGATAAACATTGCCCACCCGGACTTTCGAGAATCTCTAGACAAGGCAGCAAGAGAATTTTATAACTTGAGGTTGAACTAGCCGACTATACAAGTAAACGATAACGCTCAGGTTAATTCTGTAGTTACAATTTCTTCTTTGAACTTCAGCCCGTCATTCTCAATGATCGCCCTGACGATATGAATGGTCATGTCACTACTGCCGAAATTTTTGTAGTACAAAAACATATTGGTATCGTTAGGTGTATTTGCACTAGATAAAGAGCCATTTTTGTACTGAGTGAAGGAGTGCTTGTGGTAGAGGTCCGTTGACCTCATGATTGACAATTGATGAGTATGACCGCAGAACACATGTTCAATCCTGTGCTCTCTAACAAAGTCTACAACGATTCTAGAGTTAAACAGCGGATCTGAATCGGTATCGAGGATTGAATGATGATTGAGAAGAATAATTCGATCATAACTCGCCTTACTGATGGCATGCGAAACAGTCCGCAACATTTCAGTATCAACAAAGCCTCTGTCTTTATATAGCGCATTCGTATCCAGGCACACTACCAGCCACACCTGGCCACCAATTGTGAAGTGCTTGAGAAAGTTGAAATCAGTAAATCGCTCCTTGATGCCAGTCGTATTGCTATCAAGAAAGATATTATTTTTTTTGCAGTTTTCACGAATCAATGGCCTGATGACATTAATGTTATCGATGTACTGGCGAAAATATTCGGCGCTGCGCATGTTACGTTTATCGTGGTTACCAGGGATAGACACCACGTGTTCACAATTGATTGACTTCAAAAATTGGCCTGCCGCTAGAAATTCATTTTCAAGGGCATCCGTTGTGTTATCGCCAGTATTGATCACTATGTCCGTTGCATAGCTATTCAACTTCTCCAACAGCAACCCGGTGCTTCCGCTCCAGTGCCTTGGTCCAAAATGCATATCTGAAATATGTAGTAGATTCATTGTGACTATATCTAATGTGGACCAGAGCCAGGGAGTATATGGCAATTTACGATAGGCACGCGTAAATAGTTAAATAATCAGGCATTTTGGGCTGAAACCAGTGCCGTCGGTGCGCCATCTAAAAGCTATTATTTTTGTGGATTCTCGCTCAGAAGCTTCATATGATGCCG
>CBDUKY010000217.1:0-5884 GCA_965367925.1 uncultured Pseudomonadales bacterium
GTTGTCTTACCCGCATCCGGGTGAGAAATAATCGCAAAAGTGCGACGTTTATCTATTTCTTGGGTCGTTGACATAAGTCTGATCGTTTTATTTAGAGTTGGCTGATTGCCAAAAGCGGCGGATTATACACGACGATTTGGCCTACTGACCTGGGCTGACCAGAAACCGCATAAGAATGACTCTGGACCCAGTACGCAAAGTAGTGGTGAGTCTAGCTAGAGGAATTCCTTGGCGAGCACTAACGCATCTTCACGACCGGATGCTGCAGGATAGTAGCCCGGCCGCAAACCGATTTCGTTAAAACCGAGTGACTCATATAGCTGGTGGGCAACCACATTGGATGGTCGCACCTCGAGAAAGGCACAATTTGCGCCCCTGTTCCGACCGGTCATTAACATGTGTTCAACCAGCACCTTTCCAAAACCGTAGCCCCGGTAATGGGGGCTAATACAAACATTGAGCAGATGACATTCACCAGCGGCGACGGACAAAATGCCATGACCAATTACCAGGGTATCTAGTTTAAACAGCCAGCATTCATTGCCTGATTGAAGACAATCTCTGAAAATACCTTCAGTCCAGGGAAATTCGTAACTCTGGCGTTCGTTGTTGAGCACCGATGAGAGATCTTGCAATGCCATGGGTGTCAACTTGTAGTCTAGCTCTACACTACTCATTGTCGTTTTCACTTACTAGCTGTCGTATGCAATGCCAGAGTTCGCTGCGGGTTGTCGGTTGTTCAAAATAACGTTGAATATCCGCTGCAAATACAAACTGACTCCCCTCGTGCTCAACCATTGAGGAGATAGGCTTTACACCACCTGCTGCATACTGGGCGGCGGTTTCACCAAAGATAACAAATTGTTTTACATCTTTCGGTACCTGCATCAGCACCGCTTGCCTGGTTTCCTCCTCAGAGGGTTTGATATGTGCGGCCCTGGCCAGCGGCCAGCGTAATTCATTGAGTCTTGCTGCCTCGCGACGTTTTCCAATGGCAAAGTAAACATCGTCTAAAAATCCCTTATGCTGGGCTGGTAGGGTCGCTGCATCGTAGGACAGTGACACCACAAAACAACAATCCTTGTAGGTTAAGAAGAACATTAAAAATTCTGCAGATGAACGCTCGTGGCTACTTTGCCTCTGGTTCGGCGTGGCGGCGCTGACTTCAGATCTTTTCTCAGCCTGTGGTTGCTTAGATGCTGATTTCTCGCCATCTGCTGTCGCCAGTTGCTGCTTGACCAGTGCTAGACGACTGGCAGCAGATTCCCGCCCAGCCGTCGAGACACCTTGAACAGGGTTCTGCTGCATTTGATCAACATCCTCGACTGGCAAGCTAACGGCCCCGGCCTGACGAACTTGCCAGACGGTAATCCCCATCGCTTCCAGATAATTTCGATGTGTACTTTGCATCAGGTAAAAATACTCTTTTGTACTCGCTTTACAAGGCAGCTTATCGCCAAATATACCCTGACAGGCCGAATTTAAGCCTTTCCGTGCCAGCGCATCAGGGATTCCTGAATGGTCGATGCAATCAATTCACCATCAGCGGTGAACATGAGGCCTCTATTATACCCTCTTGAAGCGCTGGACTGGGGCGCATCCAATGCGTAAAGAATCCACTGATCAACCCTTGCCGGGCTATGGAACCACATGGCGTGGTCCAAACTCGCGCTTTGCATATCTTTTCGATCAAAGGTGCCACGGTGTGGCAATCGGGACGTGGATAGCAAGGCATCATCTGACTGGTAAGTGAGGAGCGCGGCATGAAGCAGCCGATCATTTGAGTCCAACTGACCATTTGTGCGAAACCAGCTATGTTGGGCTGGCGGCATGGGCTTTTGTTGCTGTAATTCCTTATATTCCCTGGACCAGGTAACAAAGGTGTCCTGCTTCAAGGCGTCACCCAGAGACTCGAGATCTGGTGGTGATAAATCCGGCATTTCTGCTTGATGACTCAAGCCTTCTTCTTCCACTTGAAAAGATGCATCCATACTAAAAATTGCTTTACCGTGCTGGATCGCAGCAATGCGTCTTGTAGTGAAAGAATTACCATCTCGTATCCGATCAACAGAAAATACGACCGGCACTGCAGGGTCTCCTGGCCGCATAAAGTAGCCGTGTAGCGAATGCGGTGGTCTATCATCAGGCACCGTTCTACCAGCAGCAACAAGTGATTGCGCCATAATCTGACCACCATAAAGTCGGCCACCTCTTCCCTTGGGATGGTAGCCTCGAAACAGATTCGCTTCGATCTGCTCAATGTCTAGAAGTGAAACTAGTTCCGCTAGCCTTGGATGCACAATATCTGCCCTTTCTGTTAAGGCGCCTAGTCTATTGAAAGCCAGGCTGCCCATAAAGCCCTTGCCGCACATTCAAAGTATAAAGCGAGGAATTCCTTGTGCTTTGCGGCGGGCGAGCCTTCCCACTATGATCTATGGCATATCTATTTAGAGAATCTATTTTGACGAAATTCGCTCATCTTATTCCGGCACTTATCCTCGCCATGACCCTCGTGCAAACTTGCCAGGCCGATATGCTCATTACCGGCGGCACTATTTATACCCTTGACCCTTATCAGCCAAGGGCAGAGGCCATTGTGGTTAAGGGCGACAAAATTACTTTCGTCGGCGGGCAAAAGGCAGCCAGACGCTTTGCGCCAGAGGCGCAACAATTGGATTTGCAAGGCAACACCCTGACACCAGGGTTTATCGAAGGCCATGGTCACTTGATGGGGCTTGGTTTCTCAAAGCTCACGTTAGACCTGAGCGACACGAACACCTACCAGGAACTGATTAACAAGGTTGAGCAGGCAACCCATGAAGCAGCACCAGGCGAATGGATCATTGGTCGTGGCTGGCATCAAAGTAAATGGTCACCGCAACCAGAGAAACTGGTAAAAGGATTTCAAACTCACGAACCCCTAAGTGCTGTCTCACCAGATAATCCCGTCTTTCTGGTCCATGCTAGCGGCCATGCAGCCATGGCAAATGAAAGCGCGATGGACATTGCTGGCATCAATTCGGAATCGGAATTCGACGGTGATGGTGAGATCATCAAAGATAGCCGCTTACAACCAACCGGCATTTTTAATGAAGTTGCCCAGACTCTAATTGCGTCACATATCCCGCCACCGGATCATGCAAGGCGCAAACGCGCGCTTCGATTGGCGTTAGAGGAATTAGCCAGGAACGGCATTACCAGCTTCCAGGATGCAGGTAGTGGTAAACAGGACATTGCCCTATTTAAAGAATTCCTCGCCGCAGATGAACTCACTGCTCGTCTATGGGTCATGTTAGCTGGACGAGACGAGGAACTCCTGCTGGATTGGTTTCGATCAGGACCAGAGATCGGACTAGGCAATCACTTCCTGACCATTCGTGCAATCAAACTTGTCGCTGATGGTGCGCTCGGCTCCAGGGGCGCCTGGTTACTCGCCCCCTACTCGGATCGACCTGATCATGTGGGTTTGCCGACCATGCCAGTTAGCTACCTGAAACGAATTTCAAAACAAGCTTTTGCGCACAACTTCCAGATTGGTATCCACGCCATCGGTGATCGCGGCAACAGAGAAGTCCTGGATATTTTTGATGAGATCTTCGAGGGAAAAAATCAGGGGGTGCGCTTTCGCATTGAACATGCCCAGCATCTTTCTGCGGCGGATATTCCCAGATTCGGTGCACTTGGCGTGATCCCTGCCATGCAGGGCATCCATATGAGTTCAGACAGACCCTGGGCTATTGATAGGCTCGGGGAAGCAAGAATCAAAGAAGGTGCCTATGTCTGGCGTAAGCTATTAGATAGCGGTGCTGTAATCGTCAACGGTACAGATGTGCCGGTCGAACCAATAAACCCAATCAATTCTTTTTACGCCCTGGTGACCAGGCAAACCCTTAAGGGAGAACCCGCAGGTGGCTATGAGCCTGCGCAAAAGTTATCACGACAGGAGGCATTGCGAAGCTATACCCTGAATGCTGCTTATGGTGCCTTTGAAGAAAATCTGAAAGGATCTATTGAAGCCGGTAAATTGGCGGATTTCACGGTCTTTAATCAGGATCTATTGCGCGTTGATAATAGAGAATTACTGAATACAAGGGTCGTGATGACCATTGTCGGTGGAAAGATCATTTATCAGGCGCTGACAACAGATGCCACGGCTAACTAGGCAGCGGCATCGGAACTGATTAGGTCGGCCTGTTCTCTTACCATTTGACGGGTGAACTCAACACATCGACCACAACCAGTGCCAAGACCTAGCTGCTCCGCCAGTTCACCAACATCAGTAATACCGCGATCAACGGCTTCTTTGATCTGGGCTGAGTTAATTCTTTTGCATACACATACAATCATGGGTCGATATTAACTGGCCAAAACAGTAATGTAAATACGAATTGTTCTCAATCTTACTGCTATTGGCAAATGTCAGCAGTGTTTTGCGGCAGAGAGCCAAGGCCTTATCATTACCCGTCAATTGGCTGAATATCACAGCCGATGATCTAACCCTGGAGACACCATGAAAGCCCAATCTAGCCAAGTCCTTGATTTTCTTAATGAAGTACTGAAAAACGAGCTCACCGCCATTAATCAATACTTCCTTCACGCCAAGATGTATGCAGATTGGGGGCTCGCTGATCTCGCGGAGACGGAACGCAAAGAATCTATCGAAGAAATGGAGCATGCGGACAAGCTTATTGAACGCATATTATTCCTTGAAGGACTGCCAAACCTTCAGGATCTCGGCAAATTACTGATTGGCGAGGACGTTGAGGAGATGCTCAATTGCGACCTGCAGCAAGAAATGATTGCCCTGCCACTGCTTCGATCTGCCATCAGTCATTGTGAAGAAGTATCAGATTTTGGTTCACGAGAGCTCTTTGAAGAGATTCTTGTGGCTGAAGAAGAGCATGTGGACTGGCTAGAAACCCAGCTACAGCTTATCAAGAAGATCGGTACGCAGAACTACCTACAATCCCAGATGTCTGGCGCTTGATACCTGGTCTGTTTCGCTGACGGGTCGCGGCACTAGCTGCTGCCCGTACAGCATCAAGGCACTAATAAAGGCAACAGCACTAACCCCATAAACTAAATTGTCGCTGAGGGGTAACAGGGTCGACAGTGGTGCGATCAACAACATGCTAACAATCTTGATCCATTCTAATCTGGTGCCGTGAGCACGCCCTTCTAGCAAACAGCCCTGGGCATAGAAGGCAAAACAAAACCAGGCAAAGCCAAGCAAGACAAATTCCCGTGGCAGGTCTCTATGGTTTGCCGTCAACGCAAGTGCACCTGCCGTCATAATCCAGTATTGAATAAAAACATAAATGCCGATTGGCTTTTCTAGTACTGGATCAAACTTTGGATATCGCCACTCAACCGGCTTGTTAGGCTTTACATCCTCTGGATACCAACCTGGCCCTCGAAACCAGACCAGAAGTTTGTCACGGAAATTCCGCGTCCTAATACTGATCATCAAGGTTTCATACCAGACATGAAAATTTGCCCAGATAGGATTCCAGCTTTTCAGGCCCTGGGTAATACCATAGATACATGGCTGATCTTCACGTTCAGCAGCAAAGGTGCCAAATAGGCGATCCCATATAATAAAGACCCCACCATAGTTCTTGTCGATATAGTCAGGATTACGAGCGTGGTGAACACGATGATTCGATGGCGTAATCATGATCCATTCCAGTGGACCCAGGGTCCTGACATGCTCTGTATGGACCCAGAACTGATAGATTAAGTTCAGACTACCGACAGTAATCACAACTTCTACAGGTATGCCGGCCAGGTACAAGGGCAGGTAAAATATAAAACCAATATAGTCAGTACCAGTTTGGCGCAGCGCGGTACTCAGATTGTATTCTTCGCTTTGATGATGTGCCGC
>CBDUKY010000218.1:0-5858 GCA_965367925.1 uncultured Pseudomonadales bacterium
CTGGGCCAGGGTCTTGGAATTCTTAAGCACCTGCTCAGCGTACTGTTTGAACTCATCAGTCTGGGCCTTGAGCAAGGTCACAGCGATGGCGGCAATCGCGTTCATGTGTGGTCCGCCCTGCAAACCAGGAAAAACAGACTTATCAATCTTGCTGGCAAATTCTTTCTTACAAAGCACCATGCCGCCACGAGGACCGCGCAAACTCTTGTGCGTGGTTGTAGTGACAATATCAAACCCATAGTCGAATGGGTTCTTCATCGCCCCGCCGGCAACCAGGCCACCGAAGTGGGATGCATCGGTCATCGTGATAGCACCAACTTCATCGGCGATTGATTTAAAGGCCGCATAGTCAAGATCCCGTGGATAAGATGTATAGCCAGCCAGAATCATCTTTGGCTTGTGCTTCAAGGCATCAGCACGGATGGTGTCAAAATCAATGGAGCCATCTACAGGATTGGTGACATAGCGAACAAAGTTAAACAGCTTGCCCATGTGTGATACCGGCGCACCGTGGGTCAGGTGACCACCATGGGAGAGATCCATCGCCATGATGGTGTCTCCTGGTTCTAGCAAACCCAGATACACGGCCTGATTCATTGCCGAGCCGGATAAGGGTTGAACATTGGCATGCTCACAACGGAACACGGTCTTGGCACGATCCCTGGCAAGATTCTCGATCTGGTCGGTATATTCCTGGCCGCCGTAGTAACGACGCCCCGGATAGCCTTCAGAGTATTTATTGGTAAAGACACTTCCCAGAGCTGCCAGGACTTCAGCGAAGGTGTAGTTCTCGGAAGGAATAAGTTCAATGCCGAGTTTCTGGCGCTTTTCCTCGCCTTTTAGTGCAGCAAATACCGCTGGATCATTTTGCTCCAGGTATTCTAGATTGGATGTCATGGGCTGTCTCCGGATGATATTGAGTTGGGCGCCCAGGCGAACGGCTTAACTATTGCTTACTTCACACTTCCCGGTGGTTAGCTCCACCTTAGACCGCCAGATAGCGCATTATACGCGCTCATGAGGCCAGTCAATCGCCAGTCATGTGAAGCGATGAATTCTAACTGCGTGGCCATCGAATTGAAACCAGAGGGAGCGGATCAATGCTCATTCAGGTCGTTAATTTTCCTCAACTGAGCCGGAGAGATGGGCCACCGCGAGAGATGAAAATAGTCCCCGGCCGCTTGCGATAAGGGTCAAACTCGCCATAATCTATATAACCCTTTTCCATCCTGAGAAACCTATGTCTGACGCTACCAGTGAACTTATCGAAACATCCCCGAAACCTACAAAGAAGAAATCGGATTGGCAACGCTTTAAGGGCGCAGCCACGATTCATGGGATTGCCGCGCTCGCCTTGTTTTTGCTCTGGGCAGCTGCAGATGCCTGGTACGTCACCACGGGTCTTATGATCGCGAGCATGATCAGTGTCATTATGGCCCTGGTAGCTGGTAGTTGGTTAGCAAGCATCATTCACGAATGGGGGCACTTTGCCGGCGCAAGACTTGCTGGTTCCTACTCTCCAATCGTGCCAGAGGTACGCGGCATCTTTATGTTTGGCTTTAACATGGAGAAAAACAATCGTAATCAGTTCCTTGCCATGAGCATGGGTGGCCCTATTGCTAACTGGCTATTTGTGATTGCGATTTTTAGCTTTATTCCCATGGATAATCTGGGCCGCGCTGCCCTGCTCGCCATGGCTTTTGCCAGAGCAGTCAGTGTTTGTATATTTGAGCTGCCCATCATCAACAATGTGATGAACGGCGGAGACCCACAAACTGAAATCGATACCCGATTAGAAAATGGTAGTCAGGATAAGGGCGCTGTATTCGGTTATCTCAGCGGGCTTGCGGTGCTTTTCCTCGCTGCCTAGCGAGCGGACAAACAAGAACGGAGACCAGGGATGGAAAAAGGATTACTAACAAAAACTGGCAAGTCTCTGGATCACTGGATCAAGCTTCTCAATAAGCAGAAGCTTGATAAGCATGGTGAGATGATCAAGTATCTCAAGGCTGAACATGAGTTCACCCATGGCTTTGCTAATTTTGTCGCCCTTAAAACCAGGGAAGCCGCTTCTGGTCCAGTGGCATCAGATGATCTGGTTTCAAAACAGTATGAAAAGAAACCGGACCTAAGGCCTATCTATGATTTATTGATCAAGAAGATTTCAGCCTTTGGTAAGGATGTTGAAATTGCGCCAAAGAAAACTAACGTCAGTTTGCGGGTAAAAAGGCAGTTCGCACTCATCCAGCCTTCAACAAAAACCAGAATCGATCTCGGGCTTAAATTCAATGACCGGGAAGTTGGCGGTAGATTAGAATCGTCAGGCCCATTTGGCACCATGTGTACCCACCGGGTACAGATCACGGATATCAAACAGGTAGATAAGGAATTACTTGATCTAGTTAAGGCTGCCTATCAGGAAGCACGCTAGCTAGAAAGGCAGATCGCCAACATCAACATTACCGCCGGTTAAGATCAAACCGACATCTTTACCTCGGAACACATCTGGATAGCGCATTACTGCTGCCAGGGTCACTGCCGATGAAGGTTCAATTACCTGCTTCATCCGCGTCCATATCAGTTGCATGGCTTCGATAATTTCAGATTCACTGACAAGCAACACATCATCAACATGCTGTTGCATGATACGAAAGTTAGTCTCACCAAGGGTGGTTTGTAATCCATCCGCAATGGTGTCTGGCACATGGCTAGTTACTCTTTCACCTGATTTAAATGACCTATAAGCATCATCTGCATTTTCTGGCTCCGCGGCATAGACCTGCACATTGCCTGCACTTTTAAACACAGTCGCACAACCTGCTAACAAACCGCCACCGCCAACTGGAATAACCACCGAGTCAAGATGATTAACCTGCTCTAGTATTTCAAGAGCTGCTGTACCCTGGCCAGCAATAATCCCCTCATCGTCATAGGGTGGTACAAATAACGCGCCAGTCTCCGAGACAACCTGTTTGAGGGTTTCTTCCCTTGCGGCAAGAGTAGATTGGCATTCAATGACCTTGCCACCATAGGATGCAATCGCGGATTTTTTCGCTAACTTTGCATTATCCGGCACGACAATATAGGCAGGGATACCTCGCACTTGTGCGGCTCTTGCAAGTGCAGCACCATGATTGCCAGAGGAATGAGTCGCTACCCCAGCCTTTGCTTGCTCGTCAGAAAGAGAAAATACCACATTAGCAGCACCTCTTGCTTTGAATGCGCCAACTTTTTGAAGGTGCTCTGCTTTGAAAAACAATCTCGCACCAACAAGGGTATCGAGATGTTCATTGGTAAGAATTGGTGTTTGATGAATGTAGGGCGCGATCCGTTGCCGCGCCGCTACAATCGATTCGAAACTAACAACCAATTTAGTTGATCACTGATTCAGCGAGTTTCGCTAGTCCTTCTGCAGGATCAGCACCGAGTGCAAACAAAGGTACAACAAGACGATGAATCCCGGCGTCTTCAAAAGCTTGTACACTTTCTTTACCACCAACGCCTGGCCACATGCAGGTAATTTCAATTTCTGAAAAGTCCCGGCCAATCTTGTCACATTCCGCTTTGATCTTATCGAAGTGACCTTGTAGCTCAGCAATATCCGTAGTTGGTGCATACCAACCATTACCAAGCTTCGCGATACGCTCATGAATCTTGCCTTTAATACCACCCATAATCACGGGCATTGGATTCTGGGTTGGTAGTGGATAGCTCTTAAAGCCGCTCCAGTTAATAAATTCACTCTTGTGCTCAACAACCTCGCCTGACCAGACCTTACGCATTGCTGCAACATAGTCATCAAATCGTGCACCACGTTTTTCAAAAGGTACACCAAGCGCTTCAAATTCCTCACGTAACCAACCAATACCAACACCAAGCATAAAGCGGCCGTTCGAAACCATATCAAGACTTGCTGCCTGCTTTGCCATATAAAGCGGATTGACCTGGGAGAGGATATTCACACCAGTGCCGAGCCTAAGTGTTGTGGTATTCGCCGCGATGGCCGTTAAGGCAATCAGTGGATCGATAAAGTTTGTATCAGGGTCTGCGCCCATCTTGCCGCTGGCATCATAGGGATACTTAGATTGATAGTCCTCAGGGACAATCACATGCTCGAAGGTCCATACTGATTCATAGCCGAGGCTTTCGACCAGTTTCGCAAGACCTACCATCTGATCTGCGGATTTCACGCCAATATTGACTGGAATTACACCGATTTTCATACCTACTCCTTTATTGGCCTAACAAGTGGTTAATGCCACTTGATGCCGCTCGTTAAGATTTATTTTCTATTTTCGCCCAGGTATCTCTTAGACCGACGATTCGGTTGAAAACTAACCGATCGCTTGTTGCATGTTTGTTATCAAGACAAAAGTACCCTTCTCGCTCAAACTGGAACGCAGCTTCAGGTTTCGCGGTGGCCAGACTTGGCTCAACAAAACCCTGTTTCACCGTCAGGGAATTTTCGTTCATAAGATCTTTGTAGTCCTGATCCGATGCATCAGGGAAGTTCACCGTAAATAATGGCTCATAGAGACGAATTTCCGCTGGCAATGCATGTGCTGCAGATACCCAGTGAATAACACCGCGGACCTTACGGCCTTCCGGATTCACACCCAGGGTGTCAGGATCATAGGTGCATCGTAGCTCTACGATATTTCCGTCATCATCTTTGATGGCCTCCTCGGCTTTGATGACATAGCCATGCCGCAGGCGAACTTCACCGCCGGTAACGAGGCGCTTATATTTTCGATTAGCCTCTTCTCTGAAATCAGCCTTATCAATATAGACCTCGCGACTAAATGGCATGGTTCGCGTACCTAGCGCTTCATCTTTCGGATGATTAGAAACAGTGAATTCTTCTGTCTGACCTTCAGGGTAATTCTCAATGACGATTTTTAGTGGATCAATTACCCCCAGAACCCGTGGCGCTGATGGCTCAAGGTCTTCACGGATACAACTTTCAAGCATCGCCAGTTCAACATTGTTATCACTCTTGGTGACACCAATGCGACGACAGAAATCACGAATAGAGGCGGCTGTATAACCACGTCGGCGTAAGCCGGCAATGGTCGGTAAGCGCGGATCGTCCCAGCCATCTACTAATTTTTCTTCAACCAGTTGCTTAAGCTTGCGCTTACTCATTACCGTGTATTGCAGGTTAAGCCTGGAAAACTCAATCTGCTGTGGATGACAGTTCATTTGCAGTTCATCAAGCACCCAGTCATATAAGGGTCTGTGATCTTCAAAGCCTAGATCACAGAGGGAATGGGTAATCCCTTCCAGGGAATCAGAAATACAGTGGGTGTAGTCATACATGGGATAGATGCACCAGGCATTTCCTGTCATGTGGTGTTCTACATGACGAATTCGGTAAATGGTTGGGTCCCGCATATTAATGTTGGGAGACGCCATATCGATTTTCAGCCTGAGTACATGTTCGCCGTCGGCAAACTCTCCTGCTCGCATACGTCGGAATAGATCAAGGTTTTCCTCAACACTTCGATTTCGATAGGGACTATCTTTACCGGGTTCGGTCAACGAACCACGATAGGTACGAATTTCCTCAGCCGATAAGGACTCAACATAGGCCTTACCTTCCTGGATAAACCGTTCTGCAAATTGATAGAGCTGTTCAAAGTAGTCCGAGGCGTTACGAATCTCGATCCACTCAAAACCCAGCCATTGGATATCACGCTTCATGGATTCCATGAACTCGACATCTTCTTTCAGCGGGTTGGTGTCATCAAAGCGCAAAAACGTTGAGCCACCAAATTCTTTTGCCATCCCAAAGCTCAAGCAAATTGCCTTTGCGTGGCCGATATGGAGATAGCCATTGGGCTCAGGTGGAAACCGTG
>CBDUKY010000219.1:0-5851 GCA_965367925.1 uncultured Pseudomonadales bacterium
AAACAAGGTTTTCTGGCTAAACGGCTTTGTTAAGGCTTTGCTGACGGTGGCTCGTGAACAGTCTCAGTTCTAGCAATGGCATCTGTAATGGCAGCGTCCACTTCTTCAGCCCTTGGGGCTGTTTCACCCAGTAAATAAAGATCAATTTCTTCCTCGGTTAATTCGCCAGAATTTTGCCAGGGTAATAAATTCGGGTCGGCATGGTAATCGAGATTCACAAACGGATATTTGATGATCTTAAAATAGGGTGAATAGTCAAAATCACTGGGTGTACACAACTTGGGGTTACGTCGATAGAGTCGGATCTCATCATTTTCAGTTTGTTTAACCAGCGGTAGGATTGGGAATTGAACAAAGGCAAATGCCTCGGCAATCATGGTTGAGCAGACTGTACGGGTAGAAAAGCCTGGCCGCTGCTGAAAGAGTGTTGAACGCCATCGTCTAGGCAAGAGAAACCAGGGGAATAGAAACCTGGCCAGGTCGAAGATTTGCCGCACATCATAATCGACACCGAGGCGGCTTACCGCATAGCGAACAACCTGTTGTGCATCCTTTGCGCCTAGCCTGTCTGGTCGACTAATACGCAGATGGTCGTGTTCGTAACGACGCAGGTTATGAACCACAGTCCCGTAACCCAGTAGACTTTCTATAACGAGCTGGTCCTCTGGTTCACCCTGATAGTGATGCTGGACTATTTTCCGCAGATCCGGGTCTTCGATATCGTGTAAACGACCAATATAGAGCGCTGCATGGGTCCATGGGCTCTGGGTAATGACCCTGATCACATTACTAACCCGTGACTGACCCTCTACAAGCAGCACATCACACGGTCTTACCTCGTACTTAATACGTTCAAAATCGCTTAGTTGTAGAGAGCGTACCCGGCCCTGATGGTTTAGCCAACTGATCGCCGGTTTGGTCAATACCTCGAGAAAACCCATGTAAATACTCTAATTCAAACTATAGGTGGTTAGTATCACGGCCCATACCATGCAATAATTCCTCAAGTGAGGAAAGCCTAATGATAGTAGATCGACTTGGTCGTCAATTCAAAAACTTGCGGGTCAGTTTAACAGCTGCTTGCAACTACGCCTGCACCTATTGTGTGCCAGATGGCAAACGCTTAATGAAGGCCAAGAGTGAATTGCCAGCAACGGATCTACTACAGGGCGTAAAACTACTTCAGCAAGCAGCAGGCATCGAGAAGCTACGAATCACCGGTGGCGAACCGCTTGTTACACCAAAGTTCGATGACTTCCTGTTGGGGGTGATGCAACTGCCACTGCGTGATGTCAGTTTGACAACTAATGGCCAGTTGTTACACCAGAAACATGATGTGATTGTTGCCTCGGGAATAAAGCGCATCAACGTTAGTCTCGATACGCTGAATCCTATCAAATTCAAGGAAATTGCCAGGGGTGGCGATCTCGAAACAGTCCTTACCGGCGTTGATGCAATGCTAGATGCAGGCATAAAAGTAAAGATGAATATGGTCCCACTTCGGAGCCAGAATGCCGATGAGATTGTGCCGCTATTAGATTACTGTTTGGATAGGGGCATTGAGTTACGTTATATCGAACTGATGCGGATGGGGCATCTTGTTAGCGGCAATGGATTCCAGCAAGACTTCCTTTCCATGGAAAGCTTACTTGATGCCATTGGCGAGAAGTATGAGTTCTCTAGAACCGATGCACCCTTTGATTCCACCGCGGTTCGTTTCAATATTCCTGACCGGGGTAATTTCGGCATTATTGCCAATGAGAGCGAACCCTTTTGCCGCTCTTGCACCCGATTGCGTCTTTCTTCTGATGGATACCTCTATGGCTGTCTAAGTAATAGCCGGCGCCAGTTTGTTGGTGACCTGCTAGATAAGCCATCCCATCTGGTCCTGCCTAAACTTCAGCAGATGCTACTCAGTGCGCTGAATGATAAAAAGCTCGCCTTTCAGGGTGAGGTTACCGTCATGAAGTTTATCGGCGGCTGAGCCGACCATGAATCCTAAAGAACCCTATTCATTGATGGCGGAGCTTGCCAGGGTAAAAGGCAAAGGACCGCCGCCAATACACCTATGGCATCCAGACAATGTCAAAGATATTGATATGGAGATTAAAGCCAATGGGGATTGGTACTATCTTGGGACGCCTATTGAAAGACCCCGTTTAGTGCATTTATTTGCCTCGGTGCTACGCCGGGAAGGTGATGACTATTATCTGGTCACGCCAGTTGAGAAATGCCGTATCCGTATTGAGGATGTGCCGTTTCAAGTGGTGAGTCTGGCGGTAACCGGGGAGGGTGATAGCCAACAGGTGCAATTCACGACCAATATGGCAGAAGATCTACTCCTGGATGCTGATCATCCGTTACGGTTTAGCTTCGATCCAGAGACAAATGAGCCATCGCCCTATGTCATGGTACGTGATGGACTAGAGGCAAGGTTAAATCGAAATACCTATTACCATCTTGCTGAATTGCTGACTGAGCATCAGATTGATGCGACAAATTGGTTAGGGGTCTGGAGTTGCGGCAGCTTCTTCAAGGTAATGGAAGCCTGATACTGATAAGAAGTATTGCTCCACCTCGTTTGCACGAGATGGAGCAAGAAGAACCCTACATATTACCGTAATTTGGTCCGCCAGTTCCTTCTGGTACAACCCAGTTGATGTTCTGTGCAGGGTCCTTGATGTCGCAAGTTTTACAATGAATGCAGTTTTGCGCATTGATCTGGAACCGTTTTGATCCATCAGCTTCATCAATGACTTCATAGACACCTGCAGGGCAGTATCGCTGTGCTGGCTCGTCGTACAAAGGCAGGTTCGAGTGAATTGGAATGTTGCTGTCTTTCAGCTGTAAGTGACAAGGCTGATCTTCCTCATGGAAGGTGTTGGTGATAAACACAGAAGAGAGCTTATCGAAACTAATTACACCATCTGGCTTGGGGTAGACAGGTTTTTCACACTTGCTGGCTAGCTTTAAGGCAGCATGGTCAGGTTTTGGCTCTTTTAAAGTGAATGGCAATTTGCCCTGGAAGATTGTTTGATCAATCCAGGTGGCCGCTGCACCAAGAAAGCCGCCTAGACGATGAAGCCATGCGGTTGTGTTTCGTGCAACGTATAGCTCCTCATAAAGCCAGGAGTTCTTGAAGGCTTCAGGATAGCTTGTAAGTTCTTCGCCGCCGGTTGAGCCAGCCTTAATAGCAGCAAAAACAGATTCTGCGGCTAACATGCCGGATTTCATAGCTGTATGCGTGCCTTTCTGTTTTAGATTGTTCAAGAAACCAGCATCATCACCTACCAGAAGGCCGCCAGGCATAATCAGTTTCGGAATCGCATTAAGGCCACCTTTAACCACAGCGCGAGCACCATAGGCTACTCGTTTTCCACCCTCCAGCGTCTGGCGAATAAACTTGTGCTGTTTAAATCGCTGGAATTCATCAAATGGGCTGATGTGTGGGTTTGAATAACCAAGGTCAACAATAAGTCCGACAGTGACCTGATTATCTTCGAGATGGTAAAGGTAGGAACCACCAAGGGTCTGGCCTGGGAAATGACCCAGTGGCCAACCGACTGTATGCATCACCTTGCCTGGTACGTGTTTAGCAGGGTCAATATCCCAGACTTCTTTAAAGCCAATACCGTAGTGTTGCGTATCAGATTCGGCCTGGAGATTAAATTTCTCCATTAATTGTTTGCCTAGATGTCCACGACAACCCTCGGCAAAAATTGTGTACTTCGCATGTAGCTCATAGCCTGCTGCGTAGGTGGATTTATGCTCGCCATTAGCGCCAACGCCCATATCCCCAGTAGCCACACCCTTAATAGAGCCGTCATCATTGTATAAGACTTCACTTGCAGCAAAGCCTGGGAAGATGTTTACCCCGAGTTCTTCTGCTTGTTCACCTAACCAGCGGCACAGGTTGCCAAGACTAGTGGCATAGTTACCTGGGTTGTGAAGTGCTTTAGGGACAAACAATCCAGGTAGACGTAAGCCTTGCTTCTCATCGACCAGGTAGTAAACGTCGTCGTCCGTAACAGGATTATTGAGTGGGGCACCCATTTCCTTCCAATCAGGAAACAGCTCGTTCAGTGCTCTTGGTTCAACGACGGCGCCAGACAATATATGTGCACCAATCTCAGAGCCTTTTTCGACCAGGCAGACGGTGTATTCTTCACCAGCTTCGACAGCCATCTGGGCAAACTTTATTGCCGTTGCTAGCCCCGCAGGCCCACCACCGACGACAACAAGGTCGAACTCCATTGATTCTCGTTCCACGTTTACTACTCCAAAATTTGATGCGGCGCTATTGTAAGGAAAGTGAAGGATTAAAGGAAATCACTGAAATCTATATTCGATGATAAATATTTATCCTTGGAATGCTAATAACTACTTTAGAATTATGAACTTAGCTGCCTGCGGCAGCGCACAAAGCTATTGACCCCCTAACGCTAAAACGGCAGAATACGCGCTCCGTTTGGGGTCACATACCTCAAAAAATAGTAAAAACGAACCAGTTTCCCTCTTTATAGCTTTGACGAGTTATAGCTTTGGCGAGAAGTCGAAGTAGCGGGTCAACTTTTATTCATCTCACACGAGCAGAGGATTTCATGAAAGTTCTTGTAACTGCCAAGCGTGTTGTTGATTACAACGTGAGTATTCGCGTTCTAGGTGACAATACAGGCGTTGATCTAAATAACGTGAAAATGTCGGTCAATCCCTTCGACGAAATAGCCATTGAAGAAGCTGTCCGCCTTAAAGAAGCAGGCAAAGCAGAAGAAGTTGTGGTTGTGTCTGTAGGCACAAGCGCTTGCCAGGAGCAGATCCGAACCTGTTTGGCTCTAGGCGCTGACCGCGGCATTCTGGTTGAAACCGACGAAGATATGCAACCACTGGCGATCGCTAAAGTACTAAAGGCGATTGTAGAAAAAGAAAATCCTCAGCTAATCATCACTGGTAAACAAGCCATTGATGGTGATAACAGCCAAACCGGGCAGATGTTAGCGGCCCTGGCTGGACTATCTCAGGCAACCTTCGCCTCTGAAATCGAACTTGGTGATGGCACAGCAACTGTCACTCGTGAAGTTGATGGCGGTTTAGAAACAATCACAGTTAAGTTACCAGCAGTTGTAACAACTGACCTTCGATTGAACGAACCTCGCTATGCATCTCTACCAAACATCATGAAAGCGAAGAAGAAGCCAATTGATACTTATACACCTGAAGATCTAGGTGTTGATGTTGCTCCTCGCGTTAAGACTTTGAAAGTAACACCTCCTGCAGAACGTAAAGCAGGCATCATCGTTGAGACAGTTGAAGAGCTAGTTGATAAATTGAAGAACGAAGCGAAGGTGATCTAAATGACGATTCTAGTAATAGCAGAACACGATAACGAATCAATTAAAGCACCGACGCTAGTTAATGTAGCAGCTGCTCAGGCAATCGGTGGTGACATTGAAGTATTAGTTGCCGGTGCTGGTTGTGCCGCTGCAGGTGAGGCCGCAGCCAAGATCGCTGGTGTTAGTAAAGTGTTGGTTGCTGACAACGAGGCTTACGCCCATCAGTTAGCTGAAAACATTGCTGACCTTGTGGTTGAGCTTGGTAGTAACTACACCCACATCATCGCAGCGACAACTGCATCAGGTAAGAACTTCTTGCCACGCGTCGCAGCACTGCTTGATGTTGCTCAGATTTCTGACATTAGTGCGGTAATTAGCGAAGATACCTTCGAGCGACCAATCTATGCCGGTAACGCAGTCGCCACAGTACAATCTAGCGACGCGATTAAAGATATCTCTGTTCGCGGTACTGCATTTGACGCGGTTGCAGCGGAAGGTGGTAGTGCAACAGTTGAAAACAT
>CBDUKY010000220.1:0-5841 GCA_965367925.1 uncultured Pseudomonadales bacterium
CCACAGACGCTTTTTTGACGCCCTATCATGTCGATCGGGGCAAAATACATATCGTTGAGCGCTTCTCAAAGGATGCCACCCTGGACGTGGATGTCATTTGTGCAAATATTGAAAGAACCCGCTTCCCAGTGCCGAGCGAAGAAGATCAACAGGCCAGTGATGACTTTCCTGGACTATTGCGTGCTGCTGACCTGATTGGCCAACTTGCCGATCCACAATACCTACGCAAAATCTCATCTTTGTTCTTCGAGTTTAAGGAAACAGGCCAGGCGGCAAAGATGGGCTATACCACCGCAGCAGATCTACGTGCTGGCTACCCAAAATTTTTCTGGGACGTGGTGAATCCATTTATCGTCGATGGCATACGATATTTGCGGCGCACCCAGGAAGGTCAGGTGTGGATTGCTAATCTTTACGCCAATGTTTTCGCCGAGGAACATGTTGCCCCCGCCTATGGCCCAGAACGTCGCCTTGCCGGGGATCGACGAGACCCAGAGAGCATCTTCAAGGCCAAGGAGGCAAAAGAAGGCGAGAAACGCAATGATGCACGGCGAAACTCAGACCCACTAACCAAAGCAGGGTCCTGAGCAGAACAGGCGTAGGTCCAATCACACAAGCCCCTTAGACACCGCCTCGAAACCCGGTTTGGCTTTAAGCTGGCAAATCTTTACAATTCCGCTCTTTTCTCGCATTCACTAATGGGCGTTTCTTGAATAGTGTTCCTACAGAACCGGTGGCAATCACACCGGAAATCGCCCCACCCTTGAAGATATGCCTACTAGGTTATCGGTCAAACCCCTTCAGTGGCGGCCAGGGTATTTATCTTAAATATTTGAGCCATGCGCTGCTTGAAGCCGGCCACAGTGTCGATATTATCTCTGGGCCACCCTACCCCGACCTTGACCCCAGGGTAAAGTTAATCGAACTACCCAGCCTTGACCTGTTTGCTACTGATGATCACGTCACGGCATTACGACCACGGCATCTATTGTCATTCACAGACTTTTTCGAATGGTTCAGCATGTTGACTGGCGGATTTGCAGAGCCCTACACATTTGGCCGTCGACTCATCAAATACTTTAAGAAACATCGACCTGACTACGACATCATCCATGACAATCAATCCCTCTGTTACGGTACGCTCTGGCTACAACAACAAGGCTACCCATTGGTCACAACGATCCACCATCCAATCACTAGTGATCGTGAAATTGCTTTAAAAAACGCCCAGACCTGGGGGGATAGACTACTCATTAAGCGCTGGCATTCATTTATCAACATGCAACTTAAAGTGGTGCGCAAGCTGAAGCATATTGTCACAGTCTCTGAGGTATCCCGGCAGGACATTAGCGCGGCATTTGGCATTAAGGCTGACAAGCTCAGCGTGGTGCATAATGGTATCGCGACAGAGGTTTTTAGACCCATACCAGAGATACAGCGTATGCCTTTTCGCATCATGGCAACCGCAAGTGCAGATCAGCCATTGAAGGGTCTCAAGTACCTGATTCAGGCCATTGCCGAGTTACGCGACAAGTATCCCCGGATACATCTACTTGTGGTTGGTAAATTGAACCCGGAAGGCGAGACAGAAACACTTATTCAGCAGCTAGGTATTTCTGATAACTTAACGTTTGTCTCCGGCATCTCAACAGAAGCCATGGTGGAACACTATGCCAGGGCAAACATCGTTGTGGTGCCATCTGTTTATGAAGGATTTGGATTACCAGCTGGTGAAGCCATGGCTTGCGGTGTACCTGTCATATCAACAACTGGTGGGGCACTACCTGAAGTTGTTGGCGAGGACGGTATACTTGTCCCGGTGCGGGATCATCATGCTATTGCAAATGCTATTAGTGAACTGCTGGAAAACCCAGCCAGACGGGAACAACTTGGTGAAGCTGGTCGACAACGAATACTCTCCCAGTTTAGTTGGCAGGTTGCCGCAAATCAGATGCTGGCGCTTTACCAGCAAGTACTCAGTTTAGAAAAGGCCGCGTAGATGTCCATGCAGACGATTAACTTCGACCAGATTCAGCTTGCGTCGAACGACACCATTCTTGACCTTGGCTGCGGTGAAGGCAGGCACGCGATTACTGCCTATATGCTAGATGATGTCCATGCTGTTGGTGTTGACCTTAGCTTACGGGACTTAAAAACAACCAGAGAAAGATTTTCGGAATTCCAGGACCCGACAAATAATGCCAAAACCTTAAGCATTTCAGTCGCTAACGGCCAGAAACTGCCTTTCCCGGACAACAGCTTCGACAAAGTGATATGCTCAGAAGTGCTTGAGCACATCCCTGACTATCGTGCTGTGCTGGCTGAAATCTCCAGGGTATTGAAGGTAGGTGGCATCTTCGCCGCCAGTGTGCCCAGGTTTTTTCCGGAATGGATATGCTGGCAATTGAGTGACGCCTACCATGAGGTTGAAGGCGGCCATGTCAGGATTTTCAACGCAAGTCATCTAAAACAAGATATTGAAGATACAGGTATGGTGTTTTTTCGCAGGCACTTCGCACATTCACTACACGTGCCCTACTGGTGGCTTAAATGCCTGTTTTGGCGTGAGCAAGGCGAACCAGAGGCTGGTATCGTCAAGGCCTACCATCGCTTTCTGGTCTGGGATTTGATGAAGCAACCTCGCCTGACAAAATTCCTCGATTGGATCTTAAACCCGATTATGGGAAAAAGCGTGGTCATGTATTTCGTCAAGACCTTGCCTTCTCAAGCACCGGAAAGGTAGACAGGTGACCAGACTCTACGTCACAAAGGGTTTCTACCCGGAAAAATATCTCAACGACACTGTCGACTATATCGCGAGTGTCCAACAGTCCGATGGCGCAATCCCCTGGTTTGAGTCCGGTAGCCTTGATCCCTGGGACCACATTGAATCTGCCATGGGACTCACTATTGGTGGTCGATATGAAGAAGCGAAACGCGCCTACTTCTGGCTGCAAGCTAATCAATTGCCAAATGGCAGCTGGTTAGCCGCCTATAAAGACGGCTGCGTGGAAGATGGCACCCGGGCCGAATCAAATTTTGTGGCCTATATCGCAACAGGCGTCTGGCACTATTACCTTGTGACTGAAGACAAGGCATTTCTCCATGAAATATGGCCAGTCGTCGAGAAGGCGATCGAGTTTGTTCTGACGCTACAGGGCGATCATGGTCAAATCTACTGGTGTGAAGATACAACCCTTGGTATCCAAAAGGATTCTCTCATTACCGGCTGCAGCAGCATTTACAAAAGTCTGGAATGTGCGCTTAACATTGCGACGGTGCTCGGCTACAAAACGCCGCATTGGGATCTTGCTCGAACTAAACTGGTAAATGCCCTGCGTAATCATCCGGAATGTTTTGATCGTACCTGGGATAGCAAAAGCCGATTCGCAATGGACTGGTTCTATCCTGTGCTAACAGGCGTCATTGGCGGCACAAAAGCAAAACAACATCTCCAATCTCGCTGGGATCAGTTTGTTGTTGATCAACTTGGTTGCCACTGCGTAAATGATGAACCCTGGGTAACCGTGGCTGAAAGCTGTGAGCTAGTCATGGCACTGCTAGCGGTTGGCGAATACCAAAAGGCCGTACGACTATTTAGCTGGTTGCACCAATTCCGCGACGAGGATGGTTCCTACTGGACTGGTTATGTGCATCGTGATGATGCCTTATGGCCTCTAGAAAAGCCGACCTGGACTGCAGGTGCCATTTTATTAGCAGCCGATGCCCTGGCACAAAAGACAGGTGCATGCAGCCTATTCACAGAAGAATCAAGTATCCTTTCTGCGCAGGATACCAAGCGTATTAACGACACCTAAATCTTCAAACAATCCAGATTCTATCGCGCGACGCCAGATGGTAATGGGTGCCTGGCCACCGGTTGTTGGATCGGGAAACAGATCGTGGATTGCTAGTATGCCGCCCGCTGCCACCTTAGGTGCCCAACATTCGTAATCAGTCGTTGCCGCTTCCAGACTATGACCACCATCAATAAATACAAACCCTAGCATCGTATCCCAGTGTCTGGCGGCAACCACCGACGACGCCACCAGTGGCACAACACATTCTTCAATACCCGCTCGACGCAACGTATCTCTGAAAACGCGAAAACTATCCATCAGCCCGACGGACGTGTCATAGAGCTCAGGATCATGGTATTCCTCACCTAACTGGTGCTCTTCCGAACCACGATGATGATCCAGGGCAAACAAGGTTGAACCAGCATCTTTACAAGCCTGCCCTAGATAGACAGTGGACTTGCCGCAGTAGCTGCCAATCTCAAGTGCTGGGCCTTTTGCCACGGCTTTTAGACAATTGTTATACAGTGCCTCGCCCTCATCAGGCGCAAGGAAGCCCTTCACGCTATCCACATCAATAGCTAGTTTCAAAATCGCAACTCCGTCGAATCGTCTTTAGAAGATGAAAAATATCGTGCAATAAATTGGCAAGAATAGGCACAATACATATATAACAATATTATTAAGGGGAGGAAATTTCTCACTGGCCTTCAATGGAAATCTATCACCGATCACCAGCCACAACAGGCAACCGAGCAACATCGACAACACGATACTGAGCACCATTATGCCCATATCGATCTACCTCCAATTATTAAGTCCTTCTATAGTAACACTGAACACAGTGTGTTCAGATTAAATAAACTTTAACCAGGTCACCTTCGACGACCTGCTGATCAATCTCAATTTCAGCCAGCCCATTTGCCCAGCTAACCGAGGACATGACACCAGAACCTTGATTACTAAAGTTCTTCACACTACTCGATCCATCAGCATTGTAGGTCACTTGCACCCGCAAATATTCCCGGCGCGATCCACCCTTAAAAGCAAACCCGGCACTGGCATAGATATAGTCGAGGCCATCAGGTTCACTACCCTGAGCTTTGAGTAAGTAGGGTTTAGCGATGATGGCGAAGGTCACAAAACTGGAAACAGGATTTCCGGGCAAGCCAAAAAATGGGGTATCACCAATCCTGCCAAAGGCCAGGGGTTTGCCAGGCTTGATTGCAAGACGCCAGAGATTGAGTTCCCCCAGGGCTTCAACTGCTGCCTTTACGTGATCTTCTTCACCAACCGACACACCACCTGAACTGATTATGCAATCTGCCGACCCGGCACCACGTTTCAATGCATCGAGCGTGGCCGCGGGATCGTCCCGCACCAGACCAAGGTCAACAACCTCCATACCAATGGCTTCTAGCATGCCTTGCAAGGTGTAATGATTGGAATTAAATATCTGACCGGGTTTCAGGCTTGCTGGTGCTTCCACCAGTTCATCACCGGTGGACATAATCGCGACTTTTAGGCGTTTTCTAACCGGAACTTCCTTGAAGCCGATAGATGCCAGTAAACCTAGATCTTGTGCGCGCAGTATTCGCCCTGCTTGTAGCACCCGCGCACCCTGCTGAATATCTTGTCCCGCCGGTCGGACGTTGCTACCAGCAACAGGTAGCTGAAGCAGTTTGACACCAGAATCCGTCAGTTCTGTATCTTCCTGCATAATAACGGTATCAGCACCGGCCGGTAAGGGTGCCCCGGTAAATATTCGTGCTGCGGTATTCGGAGCCAGGGCATAAGGGTTGGTACCGGCGGGGATTCTTGCACTGATTGGTAGTACAGCACCTGGCTGTAGACCATTAACATGGATGGCATAGCCATCCATGGCACTATTATCCACAAGGGGTACATTGATTGCAGAGATCAGATCTTCCGAAAGGGTTCTACCTGCGCAATTTCGAATGTCTGCAATTTCAGACGGAACCAGGCATCTACAGCCATCTAGCAACTGCTCAAGCACTACATCCACATGCGTCAATGCCGACAT
>CBDUKY010000221.1:0-5804 GCA_965367925.1 uncultured Pseudomonadales bacterium
TGAAAATACTCGGCAGTCAGGGCGCCAGGCGATTTACCGGAAGCATTTAAGCCGTGGAGTGCCTTGCCATCCCAGACGATGGCAAAGGCATCGCTACCAATACCATTGTTGTTGGGTTCCACTACAGTCAGGGTAATGGCACTGGCAATGGCAGCATCGACGGCATTGCCACCTTGCTGAAGGATTTCTATTCCTGCAGCAGTAGCAAGGGGCTGTGAGGTCGCCACCGTATTTTGTGCAAATACTGGTGATCGTTGCGAGGGGTAGGGTGTTTCCCAGTCTAAAGGCATCTTGATTTCACGCTCGGCGTTTTAAAGTGGGGCTTAGTTCTGCTTTGGCACGACAGGTTCAATCTCAAGGCCAGCTTCTTTCCAGGCGGCAAAGCCACCGGCAATATGACAGACAGATTTCATACCCATATTTTGTGCGGTGAGTGTGGCGAGGGCTGAACGCCAGGCCGCTGCACAATAAAATACAAAGGTTTTATCCTCTGCAAATATTTCCCGGTGATAAGGGCTTTGCGGATCAATCCAGAATTCAAGCATACCTCTAGGTGCATGGGTTGCACCTGGCACCTTGCCCTCGCGCCACAGTTCTCGAATATCCCTGATGTCGACAAAGACATGATCATCCTTTGAAAGACACTGGCTTGCCTCTTCAATGGACAAGGTTTTAATTTGCTTTTCCGCGTCAGCGACCATCTGCTGTGAAGTTAAGGCCATAGAAATCCCCTTGTTGATATTTGCTACCAACATTAGTGATTTAGAATCGGGATTGCCAGTCGTGGCGATGATTTTGGTTTAGCCGGCCTTGTTGCCATGATCTGAGGTGTGAACCCGCAGTTCACCAGCATTGCGCACCTGATTGCGACCTGCGCCCTTGGCTTCATACAGTGCCAGGTCGGCAGCAGTGATGAGATCTTTAGGCGTATCATCGAGCCCAGGTGCCACTGTTGCAACGCCAATGCTGAGTTGGATTGGAATCTCATATTCTTCGAACCTGAGTGGTTCACTGGAAACGCTCAAGCGTATCTGCTCCGCCAGGGTCATGGCATTGTCATTTTCAACATAAGGCAGGAGAACAACAAATTCTTCTCCACCGTAGCGTGCGAGTACATCGGCAGGTCGCTTTAGATTACCGCCAATTCGTTCTGCAACCAGCCTTAAGCAAGTATCTCCAACAACATGACCATAGGTGTCATTGACCTTTTTAAAGTAATCAATATCGACCATGAGTAAACTAATTGAATAATGTTCGCGGCTGGCCCGTTTCCATTCTTGTTCGAAGGTTGTGTCAAAGTAGTAGCGATTTTTGGTGCCAGTCACCTGATCAACGGTGTTGAGTATTTTCAAAGATTCGTGTGCAGCGGACAGGTCGCTTAACGCACTTTCAAGTTCATTGGTTCTTTTTTGAACCTCATGTTCAAGGTCCTGCTCTCGTTGATGTCTTCGTAAGTGCTCTTCTTCTTCCTCTGCTCTTTGTTGCTCTCTGGTGAGTTTTGCTCTGTATTTGAGTTCAGAGCCAACACCAATGGAAAGGATCAGTATCATGCCAAGAAAGCCGTAGAAGGTTGCATTGGGAATCACAAACTCTGGACTGAGTAGATGTAAGCGACTCAAAGCCTGCTGCAAGGTTGTTAAGAGTAAGAGAAACGAGCCAGCTGCAGCATAGACGGCGAATCGATTACCCGTAATCGATAACCGGATACTCAAGCCAATGGTGACAATGGATGCAACAACTGCCAATGCTGCCATAAAGTAGGTGGCCAGTTGGTAACCCACAAAGCCAACGCTAAGCATCGCCAGTAGCGTAATCAACGCAGTTGCTCGTAGTATCAATTCGCCACTATAAGAAGTTTTTAGTAGATCTAGCGCCTGGCTAAATAGAAAGTAGGCGGAGATGATTGAGAAGCCAATGCTATAAATAATGGCGGTTCGATACACGCCTTCAAGAAACCAGAGTTCATTAGCGAACACGCCAACCAGGGTCAATTGATAAATACCAAAGCTAACCGTCAGTGCCGCAAGGCTAATTAAAGCTGGCTGCCTGACGACGCTGTAAGTAATGAGCAATAACAAAACGACAGTAGCAAGTGCGCCAAAATAGCCGCCATACAGCAACATGTTGTTTGCGTCATGGTTAAAGTAGGCATCTTCGTTCCAGACATTTAGTGATGTGTAGAAAGAGCCAGAGTTGTAAGCCTTTATGAGTAGGTTAGATTTTGTCCCGGCGGGAATAGGGAACAGATGTTCTCTGTGGATGATCGGCCGGACATCTGGGTCAATCAATAATCCAGATTGTTGGCTGATGACCTTGCCAGCTTCGTCACGATAGAGCGTAAGCTCATCGAAAACCGGATTGTCTGCTTGAAGCAGCAAGGTTTGGCCGGAATTATTTTCGATTTTGAACTTTATCCAGTAGGTATCTGAGGTATAACCAAAAGAAAGTGCCGAAGTGCCAGCTGTAACCCAGGCGTTTTCTGGTAGTGCTTGAACTTGCTCTAAAGAGAGGCTGTTAGATTGGTCGACATAGTAGTGGACCATTGGCGTGACGTTTTGTACCTGGAAGCCAGCCCCGGCCACTAGCAGATTTCCATCGGCAAAAATTGGCAATGGAAAAGCAATAATGATTATCAACACCATGCGTCTAGCGATTGACGCTATATTGTTGGGCATAGGCACCTGATGAGCGCTCTTTTTCTATCCCCTGATTCTAGTTTATGCCGCCTTTTAGAGCTATTGATAGTTGTAAACCAATACTTACAACCCCTTACATGGGGATAGCGGTGGGTATGAGGCAATTGCCGGAAAAATAGCCGGGGCTCCCCATGGCCCCATGGCTGGTGGCATAGGTGAAAATTCGGTATAACTGCATAGCGTCAAACGGGCCAATTTGACCAAATTTTGCCCAATTGATGATTTCATACACACAATGAGGGATACAAAATGAAGTTAATTAGTTCTGTCGGACCCAACCCAAAGGCTGTCCGAATGTTTATTGCCGAACGTGGGTTGAAGGTTGATGTTGAAGAAATCGACCTTTTGGCTGGCGAGAATCGTCAAGCAGAGCATCTGTCGAGAAATCCCTCAGGGCAGACACCGGCCTTACAAACAGATGATGGAAACTGGATAGCTGAAATCACGGCCATTTGTGAGTACCTGGATGACAAGCATGGTAATTCGGACCTCGTAGGTACGACACCAGAGGCAAGAGCAGAAACTCGCATGTGGATGCGTCGCATCGATTTACAGATACTAGAACCCCTGGCGAATGGCTTCCGATTTTCTGAAGGACTGGCCCTGTTCAAAGATCGCGTTCACTGTATCCCAGAGGCAGCTGATGAATTAAAAGCAATAGCCCAGGAGAGAATTACCTGGCTCGACGGCTTAATGGAAGGCAAAGAATTTATCTGTGGTGATCGCTTTACCCTGGCGGATATTCTGCTATTTATCTTCCTGGAATTTGGTGAGAGCGTTGGACAGCCGCTCAATAAGGACAACAAGAATATCATGGCGTGGTATGACCGCGTTAAGGCACGTCCTTCAGCATCAGCCTAGTAATAGGCTTAATATATCTGCCCTGAAACAGATATTCCCGGCCAATGGGCAATCTGTAGAGACAAGTACACCCGGTGAAACGGGTGTACCTGCTCTTTGAATTTAGTAAACTTAAACAATATAAGCACAATTCATACAAGGATGTCTGTGGACAACACGTCAGTAACGTTCGGTAGTTTTACCCGTGAACTGAATGTCCACCAGAATCAACTTAGCTACAACGAGCTAGTCCCACCCATCGAATATGGCCCTGACGGATCAGAACTACCTCAGAAACCAAATGCACTGAGTCTCGGTGGCAGAGAAATTTATCGTTTGCTCCAACCTTACCTTTCTGTTCGTTTCATGGAGCAATTCAAGTCGGTAACACCGCTTGCTGCCTACCTTGTGCTATTTCAGCTATTCATATTGCAACAAAATATTGTCGATGCTGGTGTTATTACTCTGGGGTTAGTTGCGGTCATTATCGGCTTGATGCTTTTTATGGAAGGCCTGAAGGTAGGGTTGATGCCGTTTGGGGAATCCCTTGGTGGCTCACTCCCAGCCAAGGCGACGCTGGTGACGGTAATCGCCGTTGTATTTCTGTTGGGGATTGGTGTCACCTTTGCAGAACCAGCCATTGGTGCCTTGCAAACGGCGGGCAGTCTTGTTGATGTAAATAGTGCGCCTTATCTCTTTACCCTGCTTAACGAATGGTCAGGTACCCTGGTATTGGCTGTTGGGGTTGGTGTTGGGTGTGCAGCAGCGATAGGTACGGTTCGCTTTATTTACGGCTGGAGCCTCAAACCACTAATCTATATCACCTTAACCCCGGTGTTACTTGTGTCTGGTTTTATGGCCCTTGATCCAGAACTCTCGAAAGTCCTGGGTCTGGCCTTCGATTGCGGTGCAGTAACAACTGGGCCTGTAACGGTACCGCTGGTTTTGTCTCTGGGCATTGGTATTGCGCATGCAGCAGGTAAGGGGGGGGATTCCCTGTCAGGTTTTGGGATTGTGACCCTGGCATCTTTGTTTCCCATCGTCGCGGTTATGTTGTTAGCGATGTATGTCTCCTACACCACGACACCAGAAGAAATTATTGCTGCCGCGTTGCTTGCATCTACGGTCACAGCGGAGCTTGCCTGGTATGAAACGACGCCTGGTGTTGAAATTGTTGGTGGTGTTCGAGCCATCGTGCCACTGGTGGTTTTCCTACTCCTTGTGATGGTTGTGCTGCTGCGTGAAAGAATCGCTAATCCTTCAATTATTAGTTTTGGCATCTTTCTTTGTGTCCTCGGCATGATCGTCTTCAATCTTGGGCTTAGCTATGGCCTATCAAAGTTAGGTGGGCAAAGTGGTGGTCTTGTTCCAGCGGCTTTCACCACCCTCGATACGGTGAAGAATTCTCCACTCTATGTACTCAGTCTTGGGTTATTTATTGCGCTTGGTTTTGCATGGGTGTTGGGCTTTGGTGCCACCCTGGCGGAACCTGCACTAAATGCACTGGGTACCACTGTCGAAAACCTTACGAATGGCTCCTTCAAGAAGTCTAGTCTCATGTATGCCGTGTCGTTTGGCGTGGCCTTTGGTATCTCCCTGGGGGTCGCGAAAATCATATTTAGTATTCCCATCGCCTACCTGATCATCCCTGGCTATTTGCTAGCGATTGTACTGACCTACTTCTCGAATGAAGCCTTTGTCAATATCGCATGGGATAGTGCAGGGGTTACAACAGGTCCTGTCACTGTGCCGCTGGTGCTTGCTATGGGGCTTGGCTTTGGCAATGCACTGGGTGCGGTGGAAGGTTTTGGTATCTTGTCCATGGCCTCTATCGGGCCGATTATCGCTGTACTTGGTACCGGACTCTTTATTCGCTGGAAAATAGAAAAGCGAGAGCGGAATCAAACAAACGACGTTGACGAAACCCCTGGGGTGCAAATCTTATGAAGCGTGAACTAACGATTCTGACTGATGTTTCTATGATCACCTGCATTGTTCAACGGGGCAAGGCAGATGAAGTGGTTCAGGCCGCCCAGGATGCTGGTGCCCAGGGTGCAACCATCTACTATGGTTATGGTAGCGGTGTCCGTGAACGTCTCGGATTGCTAGGGCTTGCGATAGATGTCGAGAAAGAAATTATTACGACCCTGGTTGCCAATGATCAGGTCGATAGAATCTTTGAGCGTATGTATTTTGCCGGCAGACTAGATGTGCCAGGCGCAGGGATAATTTATGTCTCGAAATTGGAAAAGGCAGCAACCTATATAC
>CBDUKY010000222.1:0-5784 GCA_965367925.1 uncultured Pseudomonadales bacterium
ACTCGGACTTACGGCCAATCGATGTCACCACGGAGTCGATCACATATTGACCAATTGGCTTATCTTTAATCAGAATGACCTTAACGGACACAAGCTTTCCTTCCAGAATACTGCCACAAATTCATGAATTCCGGTCTACTCAAACCAGTTAGCCATTCGTTTGAATAGCCCGTCTTGTGCTGGGAATGATTTATTAATTCGGGTCAAAACCACAGAGATATTGTCCTTACCCCCACTGGCGTTGGCAAGCTCTACCAGATGATTTGCAGTCGCGCCAAGACTCGAGCTCAGCTCCCGGAAGGTTGTTTCAATGTCTTTATCCTGCACCAGGTCGGTTAATCCATCAGAGCACATAAGATAAATATCGCCGGGTTTTACCTTGTATTCGTGCACTTCAACATCAACATCCGGTGAAACACCGAGCGCCCGGGTGACAACATTTTTTTTGCTCGATATTCTTGCTTCATCTTTCGTGTAGAGGCCCTTGTCGATCAATTCTTGAACAAAGCTATGATCTTTTGTGACCTGTTCCAGCTTATTGTCTCGAAAGCGGTACATTCTTGAATCGCCAATATGACCAACGACCACTTTATTATCGTGAAACAGGCTCGCAACAATGGTTGTACCCATACCCTGACAGTGTGGTTGGGTCTGGGAGACATGGAATACGGCGCTGTTCGCCTTCTCAATTGCTCGCTCGACCACTCGCGCCTTGAGCGGAAGACCATCATCGTCTGAGCCTAGCTCTGCTTCAATTGTAGAATTACCTTCCTGGTAGGAGCGAAGCTCATCCATCAATAGATGCACCGACATGGAACTGGCTACTTCACCGGCATTGAGTCCACCCATACCATCCGCCAGAACCGCCAGCCCAAGATGATCTTCACTGCTGACATAATCTTCATTGTGATCGCGGACCTGACCCACGTCAGTCTGACAAATAATTTCTAACTTACCCCTGAGATTCATGTGTCTCCCCAGATTCGGATTCTAGCCGTTCTAGACAAACCCTCAAATGTGCTGCCATCTTCTTACCTGATTGATATCTTTTTTCTGGTTTCTTGCCAATGGCATTATGAATAACCTTGCGGATTGTTGCTGGAATATCCGGCTTAACGGTCTTTATATCGATAGCCGGATCATTCACGATTGAGTACATCAAGGTTGCCATCGACTCCCCCTTAAATGGCAGAGCACCTGAACTCAACTGATACAGCACGACCCCTAACGAAAATAAATCGGCTCTGCCATCTACCTTCTTCCCCATACACTGCTCAGGCGACATATAGTTCGGTGTACCAAGCACTGTACCTGTTCGGGTCTTACTGGAATCAGTAATCCTCGCAATACCAAAGTCTGTAATTTTGACAACCCCGGACTCTGGATCATACATGATGTTAGAAGGCTTGATATCACGATGGACAACTTTTTGCGCATGGGCGTAATCAAGGGCCTCAGCACAGTGAATGCCTATTTCTATGACCTTCTTCAGGGGTAGTAATTTGTCTTCCTTAATATGCTCATCAAGGTCATACCCTTTGAGCAACTCCATCGCAATATAGGCAAGATCGCTTTCTTCGCCTGCATCATAGATAGCAACAATATTCGCGTGGTTTAGTCGTCCGGCAGATTCAGCTTCGCGGAAAAATCGCTCTTTCACATCTTTAAGCTCATCGGAATCAAATTCCGCCGAAAGCGCCATCGTTTTGATAGCAACAGAGCGATTGATTTTTGGGTCTGTACCAAGATACACGACCCCCATCGCACCCTGACCTAGTTCCTTTTCAACTTGATAACGACCCAGCATAGGTTTCTCGACCGAACCATCATCATTGATAATGGTACCGCCCAACAAGCCCTGGCCTGTACCACCCATCAGCACAGCATCCTCCATGGATTCACAGCGCTTGATACGTTTTTGTACGTCTCTAAAACTACTATCAGATTCAGCAATAAATTCGTAGCTAGCCTGGGCCTTGTTGAATTGGCGTTTACGTTCGTAGTCCAACCCCAGGTTATAAACGAGATCAAAGGTCTCCTTTTCTGGTGGGCAGCGACGAAATTTCTCAAATGCAGAATCCAACTGGCCCTGACCTTGATAGGCCAGGCCAAGCATTCGATTACTTTCTGCTGAATCCGCAGCACTTGCTCGCTGGCTCTGCTCAGACAGCAGGTAGAGTCGGATACTCATACAAACAATGCACGCAAGTCCCGCTAACAAGCCGTAGCTCATAGAAATAACCAGCCCCATGTAAATATAAGTCGCGCTTAGCGCAGCTATGTAGGCAACAAATATCAGGGAGATGGTCAGCAACCTGAATCCAAAGGACTTAACCTTGCTGGTTGTTAATAAGAGCACCAGTAGAATAAAGGTGGCCAGGGACTCAACCAGCATACTTGCCGGCCGCAGTGGCGCACCATTTAGCAGGGTGTTAACTGTATCGGCAATGATCTCAACCCCATAAACCGGGCCTACAGGTGTATTGAACTTATCGTGTGTGACCTCCCAGGTATCCCCGATAAGGACAATCTTGTCCCCAAAGATATATTCATACTCCTCGATTTCCTCTTCAGAAATGTCCTGCAGATCAAGAATTTCAAGGGCAGAAAACCCCGCCTGGCCCTGGCTCAGATACTGGGTACCCGGCTCAAGACGGGGAAAATCGATATAGATGTCACCAAACTGGTCTAGGGGTACACGTAGATCACCAAGTACTACCTCATTATTTTCTAGCTTAGGTTCAACGCCCCAGTACATGGCGGCCACCTGGATGGCGAATGGCCAGCCATCTTCATTATTGGTCACCGATTCATGGACACGAAGCCTGGCGAGATTGTCCACAATGGCACTGGTTGGCTGCAGATTTGAATAGCCGGTTTTGGCGACGGCATTGAGCGTATCGTTGGGATAAGAAAGACCGACGAATTTTCCGTCTTCAAAGTTCGCAAATGACACCAGCAACACATTGTCTGCCTCAGCGAACATTGCAGCTGTCGGTTCGTCTTCCCCATAGGAACTGTGGAAGTCCATCAAAAAGTCGAGGGCGATTACCCTGGCACCGAATTTCGAAAGGGTCTCTGCAATCTGGCCAAGATCAGTGCGACGAAAGGGAAAGCTGCCGTATTCGTCGTAAAGGGCCTCGTCCAGGGCCACGATCATGATTTCATCTCGTAACTGGGTGATCTCAGGGTCACCCAGTGAAATTCTCAAGATATGCCGAAATGAAATTGATTGGTCTTCAACTAACGAAAACATTTCCAGTCGTTCGGCGGGAATCGTTAGTAGAAAGAAAACCAGCGTCACAAAAACATCCCACCGCTTTAGTGGATTTTTCATGCTGCCGTTCCTAGCTTGATGCAATGACGCAAATTGCTTTCCTTTTTTCCTCGATTTTGCCCCTTCCCACCGGACATGTCTAATCTCTGAATCGATTAACTCTCAGCTTACGACCTCGCACCGGCGAGCCAAATCTAGTATTCTCTTGTGGTTTTGCAGGCCGAGAACGTAAACCATGCTAATGGTCATATCACCAGCCAAGACGTTGGACTTTGAAACCCCACCGCACACCAAAAAGAGTTCTATTCCTGACTTTTTAGAACAGTCAGCGCAACTCGTGACAACCATGCGCAAACAATCCCCGGTTCAACTAGGGAAACTCATGGGTATTAGCCCTAAACTGGCCGAGCTAAACGCACAGCGGTTTCAGGACTGGCAACGCCCATTCACCCCTGACAATGCCAAACAGGCAATCCTGGCCTTCAAGGGCGACGTCTATATTGGCCTCGAAGCGGATGAATATAGTCAACGTGACCTTACCTTCGCACAAAAGAAATTGCGTATTCTGTCGGGATTGTACGGCGTCCTAAAGCCTTTGGATTTAATCCAACCTTACCGATTAGAGATGGGGACAAGTATTAAGAACCCCGGCGGCAAAGACCTATATCAGTTCTGGCATGAGCAGGTGACCCTGTCTCTCGCCGCAGAGCTTGAGACTCACCGGAACAAGACATTGCTTAATCTGGCCTCCAACGAATACTTTAAGGTCGTAAAACCCGAATTGTTACCTGGTCAGGTGATCACCCCTATTTTTAAGGATTACAAAAATGGTACCTATAAGGTCCTGAGCTTTTTCGCCAAAAAAGCCCGGGGCGCGATGGCCAGCTATATTGTTAAGAACCGTATAGATAAGCCAGACGCCATCAAAGACTTCGATGTCGATGGATACCGCTTTAATCCTGACCTTTCTCAGGACACTAACTGGGTATTTACACGCAAGGCTAGCTAGGCAGCCGAAAGGTCACATGTCTTTTTATTTCTATCCGTTGAGGTCAACTTGAATAGTCTTGGAATTGTCGTAAACCCCATGTCTGGCCGAGATGTCAGACGTGTCGCTGCAAAAGCTAGCACCAGCTCCCACCATGAAAAACAACAACAGGTAACAAGGCTAGTACTTGGGGCGTTGGAAATGGGGGTGGAGAAAATCTATCTTGGCAACGAGCCATTTCGGATTAACGAACGGGCGGTAGAAAACCTCGAGGAAAAGCGCGCTGTAGAAATTCTCGAATACCCGCTAACCCACAGTGCAAAAGATACCGAGCTTATGGCCCAGACTATGTGGGACAAAGGCTGTCGCGTATTTATCGTCCTTGGTGGCGATGGAACCAGTCGAATTGTCGCAAAGACCTTGAAGGATGCCGTGGTGCTGCCACTATCTACTGGCACTAACAACGTCTTTCCCCAATTCGTCGAGGCATCAATTGCCGGCGCGGCCGCAGGGCTGATTGCCAGCAGACGTATGAAGTATGAAAACCATTGCTATCGGTGCAAACAACTCCACATTTCCGTCAATGGTGTCAGTAAAGACCTGGCCCTGATTGATGCCGTTCTGCTGCAAAACGACAGTATTGGCAGCCTGCTACCTTTTCAACCAGCCAACATTAAGCAAGTATTTCTGACTCGCGGTGAGCCAGCTTCTGTTGGTATCTCTCCTATCGGCGGTTATTTGCATCCATGCGGTGCTGAAGATCCGTTTGGACTTATGATTAACTGTGGCCCTGACAACCCGGTCGCCAGAGTGCGAGTACCTATTTCTCCCGGACTCTACGGTGATGTTGCCATCGAATCCTACCAGCAGATGGATTTAGGCCAGCAATATCGTATCGATTCAACAGGGATTCTTGCATTCGATGGTGATCGCAGTCTGATTGTGAATCCGGAAGACAATGTCGATGTCACCGTCAGACAGGATGGCCCCTTTATCATTGAGCCAAAACGAATATTCGATACGGCAGCACAACATGGGCTATTGTCCACCGCAGGGGATGCAGTTATCTAGCTGTAATGCCCGCCTTGTTTGTCATCCACTTCGCTATAACGAAGTGATATATTCACCCCGACGAAAATGCTCTGGAAATATGTAATGAGTAAACCGGCTATCCTGCTTGGAATTTTATTAATATTCAGTGCTCCGCTTGTGGCGGAAGAAGCCAGCCAATCTGACGCCAACGCAACTACAACGCTAGTATGGCCAGATGGGACCCGATACGTTGGCGGTGTAAAAGATGGTAAACGCTGGGGTAAAGGCACTATATTCTGGCAAGACGGTACGCGATTTATTGGTAATTTTGAGAACGATCTACGTAGCGGTCCTGGCACGATGATTTTGCAAGATGGCACTGTTTATAACGGCTACTTTGAAAACGATGAACTCGTTGAATCAGTCGCCAGTCAGGTCTCTCAACCCGAGGCTGCCGCACCAGTCGTCACGCTCCAACCAGATCCAA
>CBDUKY010000223.1:0-5780 GCA_965367925.1 uncultured Pseudomonadales bacterium
ATTTGCAAGACACCGTCCCTATCCGCCGTAAAGGCCCTCACCTTACCACCGGCCATGGGACGCCCAAGATTATTGGCCTTACTATTGTCGAAACCAAGGGAGACTTGTACCTGCGGCTCTTCAACATTTAGATATTGATGCGGCTGAATGCCAGAGGTAATGCTATAGCGTTTGACGTAGCTCACATCGCTCGCCGAGACAAATCGAATTTGCTTCTCTTCATTGTTCTGTAAGGTAGTTCTATTCGGCAAGGCGTACTGCTGATAATCAAAAACCGACGCAACACTAATGGAATTGTCTTGCATAAAACTACTTGCTACCTGCTCTCTACTTGCATACACGGGACTGCTCTTTGGTCTATTCATGACCCGGTTCACATTGCCCGCGATCAGCTTCAGCGCTGCATTCTCAAACCTGTTGCCTGAGGTGTTATTGACTGTTACCCAGGATTGCATATCAAAAGTTTGCGCTGACTCATCAAGCACTAGCTGATAGTCCGCTTGCCAGCTAATGCCGTCAGCCAGATAGCTCGTTTCAAGACGCTGCTGCCCGCGCCGATCATTTTCCAGGTTCCAGATCAGCGTGGGTCGCAAGTTCAAAGCATCAGGCAAATTTGGCAGGGAAATAACCCCTTCCGGTGAAATTTCAATCTCATCGCCAAATTCGACAATTTCTGGATTGGTTGAAAGCAAAATGCCTTCACGAAATACCTTCTCGTAGGTCGTACCCTGCAAGACACTTCGAGAGTACTTAAGTTTTCGGCCAATATAGGTGTCGAGCAGGCTTTCTCGATTAAGCAGATCATACTCATAGGACTGCTCCAGAACCCTGAAGTCCTTTTCATGACCAATGGACCTTACATTCACCGATGCAGGCTCGATGGTTCTTGCGACATCAAGATACTCTAGTTCAACAGGCCCCTTTGGCAACACAACCTTGCGGACTTCTCTAATCACGGCAAAGTTGTTGTAGATTGTTAGCGACAGGGATTCCTGACTTGTTCGATCAAGACTAAATGATTGCTGGCTAGCAGTGACAGGTTCGACCAGGGTGACCGCTGCCAGGGTAGCAAAACCAATAACTGCCAATCTGGTACGGGTTATAACATTCATAACACTATGACTCATGATTCATCTTCCATAATTGCAACAGCCCGGGTCCAGCCTGCAGAGGCTGCACGAATCTTGTGTGGGAAGCAGGAAATCATAAATCCAGTCGCTGGTAAGGCCTCGAGATTATGTAACTTCTCAAGGTGACAATAACCGATCTGTTTTCCCGCCTTGTGACCTTCCCAGATTAAACTCGCATCACCGGTTGCTGCATACTTTTCTTTAGTATGAACAAATGGCGCATCCCAACTCCAGCCATCGGTTCCGGTAACCCGAACCCCTCGCTCGAGTAGATATAAGGTTGCATCTAGCCCCATTCCACAGCCAGCAGAGACATAGTCATCATGACCGTATCTGGCACCAGCTTTGGTGTTAATGACGACAATATCCAGCGGCTGCAAGGTGTAATCAATCCTCGCCAGCTCCGCCTCGACGTCCTCTGCTGTGACAACATAACCGTCATCAAAGTTTCGGAAATCTAGCTTAACGCCATTTTGAAAACACCAGTCGAGTGGCACTTCATCAATGGTTATCGCTCTTTCCCCTTCATTCATGGTCGAGTGAAAATGATAGGGTGCATCCAGATGGGTGCCGTTATGGGTACTGAGTTTTATCAGTTCTACCGCCCAGGCTTCTCCGTCCGGTAAATCATCCTTCTCAAGACCTGGGAAAAAGGAAGCCAGACTATCCACCGATTGATGGTGATCGACGTAGGTAATTTCAGGTCTCGCACCCGGCGGGTCCGAGATCACATCATTCTCAAGATAAATGGATAAATCGATGATTTTTCGCGCCATGATCTTTTCTACGGGTTACGTTTGGTGACCAGTGTATCCTCACCAACTGTATGGTCGCAAAGATTTTACGTGCCCCGTGGAAAGTTTATACTCAAGCCGCGACAGTGATCAGAATCATGAATTGTCACTGTAATCAAACGAGGTAAATATGACGCAGTTCGATCGGCAGGCAGAGGACATTGGCAATATTTTGCTACTCGAGCACGTCAACTTGCGGGTGCCAGATCAATCCCTCGCGACATTTTTCTATGTGAACGGCCTTGGTTTTACCAGAGACCCTTACATTGACTTTGGACCGTTCAACGTCTGGCTGAACATCGGTCGCCAGCAAATTCATATTCCGACAGGTAAACCGCAGAAATTGCGCGGCGAGATAGGTATTGCACTGCCAGACCTTGAAAGCCTGTTACAGCGACTACCCAGAATTGAATCCAAACTCGCCGGCACACAGTTTCGTTATGAAGCGAGAGATGACCATGTGATGGTTACCTGCCCCTGGGGCAACAAACTAAGATGCCTGAAGGGTACGCCAGACATGCCACTCGGCATGCCTTATGTTGAGTTTGAAATACCAACCAATCGTGCAGCCGAGATAGCCAGGTTTTATGAGCAGACCTTTAATGTTCGGGCTGAAACCGGGAAAAACACCTGCAAGGTGTGGGTGGGTAAGGATCAACAGCTAAGGTTTCGCGAGGTCGATCAGGTCGAGGACTATGACGGCCACCATATCGCAATCTATACCCCGGATTTTTCTCGCCCCTATCACCGTATCAAGGCTAAGGGCTGGATTATGGAAGAGTCTGATCAGCATCAGTACCGCTTCAAGCAACTATTCAATATTGATGATGGCAAGCCACTTTACGAAATCGAACATGAAGTTCGCAGCCTGCGCCATCCCATGTATAACCGGCCGCTAATAAACCGCAATCCCGAGCAAACATTTTCAAACTACACAGAAGGCAGAGACGCCTTCTACCCAAATCAGGAAGCATAGAATATGGAAGTCATCCCTCTGTCCCGAATCGTCGCCCACTGGGCTAATATCCAACCTGATGCTGTGGCACTGGTTCATGAGCAAACTCAAATTACCTGGCAGGCCCTTGAAACCTCGACTAACCAACTGGCCAGGGCTTATCAAAGTCTTGGTGTGAAAGCCGATGACTTTGTCACTATTGCATTACCTAACAGCATTGAATTTTTTCAGGCCTGTATCGCTACCTGGAAACTAGGGGCCACACCTCAACCTGTTTCAGCCAGGCTACCCAAACTAGAACTCGAGCAGATTGTCGAACTGGCAAAACCTGCGCTTGTCGTTGGCGTTGATGATGCAGCCTATCCCGACCTGACAAGTTTGCCGGTTGGATATGAACCAGCCGCTGATACGAGTAGTGATGAATTACCGCCCCTGGTTGCAACATCTTTTAAGGCTATGACATCAGGTGGTAGTACAGGTCGACCAAAACTCATCGTCTCAACATCACCAGCCACCTGGGATATTGATCTTGAATATCTACAGATTCCAAAATGTGGCGCCATGCTGATTCCAGGTCCCCTGTATCACAATGGGCCGTTTCTGTGGGGCATGATTGCACTCTTCCGTGGCAATACCGTGTGTGTCACTACGCGATTTGATGCGGAGCAAACCCTTCAAATCCTCGACCAGTATAAGATCGACGTGGTCTATATGGTGCCGACGATGATGCAGCGTATCTGGAAGCTGCCAGAGGAAACCCGATTAAAATATGATCTGAGTAATTTGAAAGCACTCTGGCATCTCGCCGCACCCTGCCCTGATTGGCTAAAACAAAACTTTATAGACTGGTTAGGGCCAGATGTTATCTGGGAACTCTATGGGGGTACCGAGGGTACTGGCTCAACAATTATTAGTGGTTCAGAATGGTTAGAACACCGAGGCTCTGTAGGCAAACCCGGTGAAGCGACAGAAATGAAAATTGTCGGTGAGAATGGAGAGACCCTACCACCTGGTGAAATCGGTGAGCTTTATATTCGCCCTGTTTCTGGTCCTGGCACCACCTATCGATATATTGGTGCAGAAGCAAAGTCTATCGAAGGTGGCTGGGAAAGCCTGGGCGATCTTGGATATATGGATGAGGATGGCTACCTGTATCTTGCGGACCGACACACAGACATGATCCTATCCGGTGGCGCAAATATTTATCCCGCAGAAGTGGAAGCTGCAATCGATGCACATCCAGATGTTCGCAGCTCCGCTGTCATTGGCTTGCCAGATGAAGATCTTGGCAATGTCGTCCACGCCATTGTTGACGCACCTTCTGGCATCACAGAAGAAGCACTGGCAGATCACTTAAAAGAGCGACTGGTTAGATACAAAATTCCGCGCAGCTTCGAATTCGTCTCAGAGCCACTAAGAGACGATGCTGGTAAGGTGCGTAGAAAGCAGCTACGAGAAGATCGTTTATCTAGCTAGTTGCAAGGGCTTCTAAAACTGCAGCCGGGGTAATCGGCAAATGCCTTACCCTGGCGCCGACAGCCTGGAATATGGCATTTCCAATCGCGGGACCAACCACGGTTGTGCCCGGCTCCCCTAGACCTACGGATTGGTAACGGCTTTCAATAAATTCAATTTCCAGCGCTGGCACGTCCGACATTCTCATGGGCGTATACTGATGCAGGTTTGTCGCTGCGACCTGGCCATTTTCAAAAGTTGTCCCTTCATGTAAGGCCATACTTGCGCCCCAGAGTGCAGCACCTTCTGTTTGTGCCAGTGCTCCATCGGGATGAACAATGCTACCTGCATCTACTGCCAGATAGAGTTTTTCAAGTTTTACCTTGCCAGTCTTAGGATCAACCTTGACCCGCGCAACACAAGCAGTCCAGGTTGGCATATCTCGCTCTTGACCAAAGGTTGTCGCAACCCCAAGGCCGGTGCCTGCGGGTAGCTTTTCACCCCATCCAGACATTGCCGCAACCCGTTTTAACACGGTCACGAGTCTATTGGCACCGCCAATAGAATTAGGCTGACTACCTGCATTCTTGCCGCGACTTTTTAACATTTGTAATCTGAAGGTCACCGGGTCAAGCCCGAGTTCATGGGCGGTTTCGTCTACAAAGCTCTCCAGGGCCCAGTTCGTCCAGCCTGGCCCGACTGACCGTAACCAGCCAGGGCGAAAGGTTTTGTTGGCCAGATCATTAGAGATTGCCCGGACCCTGTGAGCGCCAACTGTATACCAGTGATTAGCGCCGCTAATGGAGAAGGGATCAAACTTTTCACCATTCAATCCCGTGCCCATAAAGAACGCCGCCATCACTTCAGTTGGCCATCCAGCCACCGCATGATGCTGCATACCAAGTATTTTCTTGCGATTCGTGACCGCCATACTTAACTCTTGCAATGACGCAGACCTTGGTGAATCAAAACGGCTATCATCTTCCCGACTGAGCACAACCTTGACTGGCCTATTAAGCTGTTTACTCGCGAGCAGTGCCGGGACACCATAATCACCATTAAGCCGACGGCCAAAACCGCCCCCCAGAAGATAGGTTTTCATCAGGATCTTATCTTCTGGAACCCCAAGTGCTTTGGCGTATACAGGTAAGGCGAGTGATTGCCATTGATTGCCTGTATGAAGCTCCCAGATGCCGTCTTTAAACTGTGCCAGTGCATTGACTGGTTCCATCTGAAAATGCAGTACAGTACTGGTGCTATAACGCCGCGTAATGATCTTGTCAGCATTATTAAAGGCCGCATCAACACCATCGTCATCAACCAGCAATGAACCCTTTGAGGTATCAAGCAACGCGCTTGCATGGTCAAGAATATCTGCTTCAGAGACCCCTGCCGTGTCTCCAACCTTGTAACTGACGTTAATAAGCTTTTCAGCCCGCAACGCCG
>CBDUKY010000224.1:0-5717 GCA_965367925.1 uncultured Pseudomonadales bacterium
ATGTCTATCATGACTGGCAAGGTCTGCTGAAAAGTGGCCTAACGCCGCAAAAGCTAATTGCGTTCTACCAGCGCTATAAGTATCTCATCATGGCCCATCAGGTCAGTGCTTATAAGCGTCTTGGTCCGCTACTGGCTGACTTTAGCCAGCAGGACCTGCAAACCCTGGGGGACAAGGTCATTACCATTATCCTCAATGCCTTGAAAAAACCTGCTACCAGACGCGGTTTTACTAACGCCATGCAGCATATACGTGGCTATTTGAAGCATGAGCTTGCACCAGATGAAAAGCGCGATATTGACCTCGCCATTGAACAATACAGGTCAGGCGTCGTGCCGTTGGTGGTGCCCATGCGTTTGATGGAATATCAGTTTAATCGACATCCTAATGCCTATATTGCCGGCCAGGTGATTATGCAGCCCTACCCAGAAGCACTTGGTTTGCGTAACAATATATGAGTCAAATCTATCCGCGTCTGGTCTGGTTTCGCCATGATCTTCGGCTTGCAGACAACCCGGCCCTGGCGTCTGCTTGTGAATCTGGTGAGCCTGTGGTGGCTGTTTACTTCGTTACCCGCGAAACCTCAGAGCGCCATCATGTGTCGCCACGGCGAATAGCGCTAATCACCGCGGCTGTACGGCAGCTTGCAGATGGACTTGCCAGGCTTGGTATACCCCTGATGGTATTTGATCTGGGCCGATTCTCTGAGGTGCCAGATAAGCTCGCATCACTCGTTGCAAGCTGGGCAGTCACCCACGTTTATATTAATGGCGAATATGCGCTGGATGAACGACGGCGAGATCGACTGGCAAAGTCTAGATGCCGGGATCTAGGCGTAAATTGGCAGACCTATCATGGCAGCGTGATGCAGATACCAGGGTCAATCAAGACCCAGCAGGGTGAACCCTATAAGGTCTATACCGCATTTAAAAATACCTGGCACAAACAATGGCAGGCCCGCTATCCACTGCCTGTACCAAACCCGGTCGCAGCACCGATCGCAATACCATCCCTTGCCGCATTGGCTAAGGATTCAGGGCAGGGCGAGCCTGCCATGCCTGATAACCTACCAACAACAGAACAGCAGGCCAGTCAGCGATTGACTGAATTTATTCAAGACAGGATTGAAAACTATAAGATTGATAGAGATATTCCTGGGGTAGATGGGACCAGTCAACTGTCTAGCAGTCTGATGTCAGGGCTCTTATCCCCGTTGCAATGTCTAGCTGCAGCACAGGCTGCCAATGAGGGGGAATTGCAAGGCCATAACGAGGGCATTAGTAGTTGGATCAATGAGCTAATCTGGCGAGAGTTTTATATCCATGTTATCTACGCTTTTCCGGATGTATGTAAAGGCTATGCTTTTCGTCGTGACACTGATGCCATACCCTGGCGTCACGACGAGGCAGAGTTCACTCGTTGGTGTGAGGGGAAAACTGGATATCCACTGGTTGATGCAGCCATGCGCCAGCTTAACAATACCGGTTGGATGCACAATCGGCTAAGAATGGTCACTGCTATCTTCTTGTCGAAATATCTCTTTATTGATTGGCGCTGGGGTGAACGATATTTTATGCAGCAACTGGTCGATGGTCACTTTGCGGCGAATAATGGTGGTTGGCAGTGGTCAGCTTCTACAGGTACAGACGCTGTGCCATATTTTCGATTACTCAGTCCAGTTCGCCAGGCAGAACGCTTTGATCCTGCAGCCAGCTTTATTAAGTCTCAAATACCCGAACTTGCAGAGCTGCAAGCAAAGGTCATTTTGACACCGGGACATAAGGCCCTGATTGATGCTGGCTATCCCGGGCCGATGGTCGATTTGAAGCTTGGTCGAGAGAGGTGCATGAATACCTTCAAATCCGTGCGAAATCCTTGATAATAATTTAACCCTAATCACTCAGACGCTCGTTATCTTTAGTAATTTGATAAAGAATGGGCTTTTGAATCCATGGTGTTTGCCCTGACAATGACTGGTACAGAAACCAGCGAACGCACCCAGCGCAGTGACGACCAATTGATGCTGGCTTATGCACGCGGCGACAAGGCTGCCTTTGACCAGCTCTATGGTCGATACAAACAACCGATATACAACTACCTTTATCGCAACTGTCGTCGTCAGCCGACTGTTGAAGAGATATTTCAGGACGTCTGGTTAAAACTCATCTCTGCAAGTAAACGTTATCAAACCAAAGATCGCTTTCGACAATGGCTTTTCACACTTGCCCACAATTGTCTTGTGGACTACTACCGTCGCGCAGAGAAGGAAAGGCTGCGAGATGAGATGCCGGAAGATATAGAAGCCATGCAGCTCGCCACGGAACGACAGGCGAATGATACGGAAACCAGCGAAGCAATCCGACTCGCGATACTGGCACTACCTGACGATCAACGACAAGCCTTCTGGCTTAGAGAAGAATCAGGCTTTTCCATTAAGGAGATTGCAGAAATTCAAGAAATTACCACGGAAGCGGCCAAGAGCCGACTCCGCTATGCCTATCAGAAGCTTAGGCAGCAATTGGAGGAACTGAGTCAATGATGCTCTCGAAACAAGAATGGAGCGCTGAAGATTACGACCTGGAGACGGAATTCGCGGACGTGAGTTCGCTGGTTACAGAAAAGGTCGACAAGGTGCCCGCTGTGCCGTCACGTCTGGACCGCAAGGTAAAACGTTACTTGCAAAGAGATCTGGCGGACGAATTAAAGAAAAATTGGATCTTTGGACCGGTCCCACAATTGGCTTTGGCTGCAAGCTTGTTGTTTGGTATTGGTGTTATGTCTGTACCAACCTTGATGCAGCGTGCACCTGTTTTAACGGATGACAAGGCCGAAACTGAGGTGGCGAGTGCAGCAGGTACCATCAAGCCTGCGCCTGAACCAGCGTCAACTTCTGATGAATCTGTCGAGAATTCAATTGCCAGTCAACGCGCGCGAGGATTAGAAGAAGTGCTCGTAACAGCAGCCAGAACCAGGCAATTTGATGCAAATTCAGCAAAGGCAAGTCAGCGTGCGCTTGAGTTCAAGGGAAGGGCATCGGCTGCACCTGCTGATATGCGTTATATGGCGCTCCCCGTGGAACCCGTTGTTGGTTTGATTCAGCCTTCTAACGCTGGCGAAAATTATGCAGAGATATCAACTAATCCTGTAAAGATCACCCGCGATGAACCTGTATCAACCTTCAGCATTGATGTAGATACGGCTTCCTACAGCAATATTCGTCGGATGTTGCAACAAGAAGGTCGCTTGCCCCCTCGTGATGCAGTCAGGATCGAGGAACTTATTAACTATTTTTCCTATGACTACGAGCGGCCTGCAGCAACTGATGCACCATTTAGCGTCAATACCGAATTAGCAGCGGCACCCTGGCATAGTAAGCGCCATCTATTGAAGATCGGTCTTAAGGGCTTTACGCCACCGATTGAAGAGCGGCCAGCAGCAAATCTGGTATTCCTTGTTGATGTTTCAGGCAGTATGCGTTCACAGAACAAGCTGCCTCTGGTTAAACGCGCCTTACGATTGCTCGTTAGACAGATGAATGCGGATGATAGTCTGGCCCTTGTGGCCTATGCTGGTGTGGCAAGGGAAGTGCTTGCACCCACTGCCGGTACAGAGAAATCGAAAATCTATGCAGCTATTGGCGGTCTTGAAGTGGGTGGTGGCACCAATGGTGAAGCAGGTATTCGGCTTGCCTACCAGTTAGCGAAACAAGCCAAAATCGAGGATGGTATTAATCGGGTCATTCTTGCTAGCGACGGTGATTTTAATGTTGGTATTTCAAATATCGATGAACTCAAAGCCTATGTTGCTGACAATCGTCAATCAGGTATTGCCTTTTCTACCCTCGGCTTCGGTAGCGGTAACTTTAATGATGCCTTGATGGAGCAACTCGCTGATATTGGCAATGGTACATCTGCCTACATTGATTCAATGCGTGAAGCCCAGAAGGTGATGGTGTCTGAAATGCAGTCAACTCTGCTCACCATTGCCAGTGATGTAAAAATCCAGGTGGAGTTTAATCCCGCGGTTGTTGCCGAGTATCGGCTTATCGGCTATGAAAATCGATTGCTGAATCGTGAAGACTTTACTAACGACAGGGTTGATGCTGGTGATATTGGTGCTGGACACACGGTGACAGCACTCTATGAACTTGTGTTAGTCGGTAGTGGTGGTGAAGCTAATATACCGCTGCGCTATGGCAATAATGATGTGAGCGCAACAAATGACAATGAGCTTGGTTTTGTTCGACTAAGATACAAGGAGCCAGGTGAAACCAGCAGTAAAGCGCTCAGCACTGCATTGCACGCAAATGAGATCAAGCCGTTCAGTGCTGCCTCAACGGACTTCAGGTTTGCAGCTGCTGTGGCTGGCTTTGGCGAACTACTAAGGGGCGGGAAGTATGCAGGAAGCTGGGACTACTCGCAGGTTCTCTCAACCCTGCGCGCTAATCGGGGTACAGATCCACACGGTTATCGGGCAGAGCTAATTAGCCTCGTGGAGCTTGCCCAGAGTCTTGCGGTTTCGGACTAGTCGCTGATTACTGACAGCGGTGAAGATGCGAGTCTTTCATGGTTTAATCAGCATCTGATTCGCCAACAACAAGTGAGATTTGCACATGCCATATGTCAACAATGATGGGCTTGATATCTATTATGAAGTGCATGGGTCAGGTCAGCGGACCTTGTTTTTCGCCCATGGCATGGGTGGTAATGCAGCAATCTGGTTTAATCAGATTGCCCACTATGCAAACGGATACAAGGTGATTGCCATTGATCATCGGCATTTTGGTCGCTCTAGTTGCCCTGAATCAGAATTTAAACCGGCCCTTTTTCCAGATGATGCCTTAAAGGTACTCGAGGCAGAGAATATTGATTCAGCAACTTTTATTTGTCAGTCAATGGGTGGCTGGACAGGCAGTCAACTTGCGGTGAATCATCCGGACAAGGTTGATGCACTAATCATGAGTCATACCCCTGGTATCTTTGAACATGAATCTGCTGTGAACGATCAACGACGACTTGCGGCAATAATCAGCGAGGGACTCATGCCAGCATTGGCCCATGACTTTCCTGCAAAGAACCCCGTCGGGGCCGCGCTTTATGGTGCGATTAATCGGTTTAACAATATTGAAAATTCTATAGTGCCCCGTGCCATTGGTGCGGCAAAGCTAGGTGTTAATACGGACACATTAAAGGACTATAAGATTCCAACCTTGTTTTTGACAGGTAACCTGGATGTGTTGTTTGAAGCCGACTATATCAAGTCGTTAGCAGCAACCTTACCTGGTGCAGAATATGTCAATCTTGGTGAAGTAGGGCATAGCAGTTATTTCGAATTGCCTGATGCCTTCAATAAAGCTGTTGATAGCTTCCTCGCAAGTCACGGAATAGCTGCGAGCTAGTCCGTGTCCTGTTGCTCAGCACTACCTTCCATTTGCGTGGAGAAATCAGCATCTTGATCCGGGTCGAGCATTTCGACCAGGCGGGACATTTCCAGGGATTGATTGATCAACATCTCCCTCGCTTCATGCAACAAGCGTAATTGTTCATTAAGGATGGCGTTGTCTGCAGCTATCGCAGACAACACCTCAATTTGTTGATCCATGTCCCAGACAAGCTTGTCGAGGCTGATTTCGCCACTGATCAAGGCCTAGCCCTCGGTCGCAATCTGATAAACCATGCGTTTGAAATCATGGCTAAATGGATGCCAGAAGCCTGGCA
>CBDUKY010000225.1:0-5695 GCA_965367925.1 uncultured Pseudomonadales bacterium
ACCATCGAAAATTTTGTTTTGCATTTGTCTTTTAGACTAAAATCTTGAAGAATCATCTCGGCAAAACGTTTAGTAGCACCCATAAAGTTTGTGGGCCTGACTGCTTTGTCTGTGGAGATCAGGATGAAGGTCTCAACGTTCGAATCTAATGCTGCATTTACTGTACGCAGGGTTCCGAAAATATTGTTTTGTGCCCCTGCAATAATGTTGTGCTCAACAATCGGTACGTGTTTGTATGCAGCAGCATGGTAAATTGTTTGTACGCTGTGATCAGTCATAATTCTTTCTAATAGAGACTGATCTTGGCAGTTGCCAAGAAAGGACTCGATACGAGTAGCGTGATTTCCTGTTATCAATTCTCTTTCGATTTGGTAAAGAGCAATTTCTGACAGTTCGAACAAAATAAGCTTTTCGGCGCCCCCCTTAACAACTTGTCTGCATAGCTCACTTCCAATTGAACCACCTGCACCTGTTACCATCACGACTTTATCTTTTATGCACGCATCCAATAGGTCCTGACGAGGTGGCACAGGGTCACGCCCGAGTAATTCTTCAATTTTGATATCGCGTACTTCTTCAATCCTGGCCTTGCCGCTAACAACGTCAGCAAACCCAGGTATGGTCTGTACCTTTACACCAAATTCACTTATTAGCTCAATGATTTTGCTTCGTTGACGGACGGTAATTGAACCGATTGCGAGCAATACCACAGAGGCCTTCGTTGAACGGACCAATTTGCCAATATGTTTTGGCTTGTATACCTTTAATCCCTGAAAAACCATACCTTGTTTATGTTTGTCATCGTCAACGAACGCGACAGGTCTATATTCGGCACCCTGATTCAATGCTGTTGCTAACTGTACACCTGCGGATCCTGCGCCATATATTATGACAGCTTCATTTCCTCTCCTGGTATCAGGGTTTAGAAAGTGACGAGCAAGTAATCTTGATCCACCAATCGATAGAATAGCGATACCAAAGAACAAAAATGGGACGGATCGAGGTGTTGGTGCTTGCAGCAAAAAGCTGAAAAAGGAAAAGGCAAAGACGGATATGCTTACACCTAGAAAAAGCGTATTAAATAGTTGAGGTCCAGCGAATCTTAGTACTGCCCGGTAAAGCCCCAGGCGAATAAAGACAACAACTGACATGATGGTGGTTAATACCGTTACGGTGAGAACCCGGCTGTCTGGCACATAAAGGACTTCGAGCCGCAGGCAAAATGCAAGCCACATAGCAAAAGGCAGAATAAGCAGATCCACAGATAGGGATACTGCCCGCTTAACATTTCGTGGTAAATTGACTATCCAGTCCCGCATCAGTAACTGCCTTGTATTCGATGTGGAATTATAGCAATTTTCAAGGAGAAGTATTGAATTCTGTCAGGTTAGAAGAATCACTTAAATGGAGCTTTGTTGGCTGTCTAACGCTTTGCATCGTAGGGTACTTCCTGCTGCCAACCGCGCAGGCCAGTAATTTCCCAACCTATTTGTTTGCACTTGTTGCTCTTTCTGTCGGCTTGATTCAGGGCTACCTGTCCGAACTGGGCAAATCAAGTGTAATGATAGCGACAATCACATTTGTATCCTATCTAGTAATTAGTCTGGGTTGGTCCTCTGCGGTTTCGGTTTCAGAGACAATCTCCACTGTGGGCAACTGTCTGCTGATCCTTTTCTTGATTGTTGGCATCAGAATTAGCTCGATCAAATACAGTAAGACCACCAATATGCTCGCCGCGGTTGTAGTTGCTGGTGCCACGGTATCCTGTATACATTATTTGTATCTAGATCTTATTGGAGCAGATGTCGTTGTGCCTCCAGGCCGATGGAATACCGTGCCGGTAGCGGCGATAGGGTACGGTTTTGCGCTCATTTTGTCCGTTCATCTTCTCCTTAGTGAAACCCGGTGGGTGAGCAGGCTTTTATATGTACTTGCACTGCTCATTTTGGGTTACACCTGCATCCAACTTAATACGGATTTTGTCTGGCTTGCAATCGCGCTTAGTTTGACGACCTTGTCATTTGCCAAGGTCTGGGAGAAAAGAGATTCCAGTGCTGCGTTCATATGGGTCGCTGTCAGTGCAGTGGCGATGATCATCTTCCTGATTTTATTTAGTGTGGTGTTAGATAGTAGTCGTCCCATGCTGTGGGACTCGGTCGTTAACCTAATTTACTCCGGCAATCCAGTAATAGGGGAAGGTATCCTCGCTGAACTGATGCCGCTGATTTGTAGTTCACAGATCAGTGCGGGTAAGGCATGCGAATATGTTCATGCTCACAATGTTTTTGTGTCAACCATGTACTATGGTGGCATTATTGGGTTAGGACTGCTTTCACTACTTTTATTAACTACTCTCAGTGTCGTGTTCGAATCAAATGACGAGCGGAAATGGATCGTCCTTTCCATGCTCGCCTACGGCTTCGGCATTATGCTTTTCGACGGTGACAAAATAATTTCAAAAATCAACTTCATCTGGTTGGTATTCTGGCTCCCGATTGGCCTGGCGGTGTGTTTAGAACTTGATGAGAAACTTGATGAGGATTAACCCAACTCGGTCAGGATTCGTATAAACTAGCGAACTTTATACTGTCCGCCAGGTTCGTGGACGCCAGTGTGACCAATCAACGGAGTTGAAAATGAGGAAATGCCTTTTTCCTGCCGCGGGTTATGGAACCCGATTCCTGCCCGCAACCAAGTCTATGCCGAAGGAGATGTTGCCAATCGTCAATAAGCCGCTTATTCAGTATGGGGTTGAGGAAGCGATAGAGGCTGGTTTGAATGAAATCGCAATTGTGTCAGGTCGCGGTAAAAGGGCTGTAGAAGATCATTTTGACATTTCCTACGAGCTAGAACACCAAATTTCAGGTACGCCAAAAGAGCAGTTATTGGACCAGATTCGTTCAGTACTTGAAGAGTGTACATTTTCCTATACCCGGCAGATGGAAATGAAAGGTCTTGGTCATGCAGTATTGACCGCGCAGAACATTATCGGCAATGAGGCATTTGCGATGGTGTTAGCAGATGATTTTTGCATTAACGAGGGTCCTGGTGTGCTCGCCCAGATGAAAGCACTCTACGATGAATACCAGTGTTCTATCGTTGCAATTGAAGAAGTGCCCATGGAGAACACTGAAAGCTATGGGGTCATTGCCGGCGAAGAAATAGCTGATGGCATTGTTCGAGTATCAAGCATGGTCGAAAAGCCGAAGCCTGAAGATGCACCCTCGAATCTGGCGATTATTGGCCGTTATATCTTAACACCAGACATCTTTGACCTTATCAAAGCCACGCCGCCTGGTAGAAATGGTGAAATGCAAATTACAGATGCCATCGCCCAGCAAGCAGCTGAAGGGCGAGTTATCGGTTACAAGTTTAAGGGGCGTCGATTCGATTGTGGGAGCATCGAGGGTTTTGTGGATGCGACTAACTTTGTCTTCGAAAACTACTATACCAAGGGCTGGAACTATCCAGTGAAAAAACCATGAGAATATCCATTGTTGGTACAGGCTATGTCGGTCTAGTAACAGGAACTTGTTTTGCGGACATGGGTAATCAGGTGACCTGTGTCGATATTGACGTCAATAAACTGGCTGATCTTGAGAAAGGCATAATCCCCATTCATGAGCCAGGCCTTGAATCAATGATCTTGCGGAATGTAGCGGATGGCAGGTTAACGTTTTCAAACCAGCTTGCTTCCTGTCTGAATGAATCAGATGTTGTATTTATTGCAGTTGGCACACCACCGAATGAAGATGGTAGCGCTGATCTCTCCCATGTGCTCGCTGTGGCCAATCAAATTGGCGAGCTACTTGAGAACTACATTGTTGTCGTTGATAAGTCGACAGTGCCTGTTGGTACAGCGGATAAGGTAACGGAAGCCGTGCAAGCCAGGCTTACCGAACGTGGCGCTGAGGTGGATTTTGATGTCATCAGCAACCCGGAATTTTTAAAAGAGGGCGCTGCTGTTGCCGACTTCATGTCGCCGGATCGAATTGTCATTGGCTCCGGTAGCGAAAGGGCGAACAAGGTAATGTCGAACCTATATGCGGCCTTCTCACGAAATCATGACAAGATGCATTTTATGGGTGTACGCGATGCGGAAATGACGAAGTATGCCGCCAATGCCATGTTAGCGACAAAAATCTCCTTTATGAATGAAATAGCGCTGATGTGTGAGTCATTTGGCGTTGACGTGGAGCAGGTGCGAAAGGGCATTGGCTCAGATCCACGGATTGGCTATTCGTTTATATATCCTGGCGCAGGGTATGGCGGGTCATGCTTTCCGAAAGATGTGCGCGCGTTAATTTCCATGGCAGAAGAAAACAATATTGAACCAGTTATCTTTCAATCTGTTGAAACGAGAAACGCTAAACAAAAACTAGTGATGTCCGAAAAAATCGCCTCACACTTTGGGCAGGATTTATCCGGTTTGAGTTTCGCGATCTGGGGGCTAGCCTTTAAACCAGAGACCGACGATGTGCGAGAAGCATCTGCCCTTGTTGTCATTGCCTCGCTGCTCGAAAAGGGTGCGCAGGTCTATGCCTATGATCCGGAAGCAAAACAGACGGCAAAAATCCAACTTGGTGCACTAGGGGATTCAGAAAACCTGCATTTTGTAGATGAAATGTATGAGGCGACCAGACAAGCAGATGCACTCTTACTAATGACCGAATGGAAACAGTTCCGGCAGCCTGATTTTACCAAATTGGCTGCTCAACTTAAGGCGAAAATAATCTTTGATGGTCGTAATGTTTATGAACCCTCTACCTTGTCTACTCATGGTTTGACCCATGTTGGCATTGGTCGAGGAAGCTATCTATTGGGGGCCAGATAGGTGATGACGCTTGTAACAGGTGCAGCTGGCTTTATTGGTTTCCATACCTGCCAGGCATTGTTAAACGAAGGAAAGACCGTGGTAGGGTTGGATAACATCAATGACTACTATGAAATTGCGCTAAAGGAATCCCGCCTGGCTGAGATCAAGGATCCAAATTTTCATTTTGAACGCGCTGATATAGCTAATCTGGAATCACTGAAAGCGATTTTTGCCAAATACAATATAAGTGCCGTTATCAATCTTGCGGCACAGGCCGGGGTGAGATATTCCATCGAAAATCCCCAGGCTTACCTTGATTCTAATCTACAAGGCTTCCTGAATATTTTGGAATGTTGCCGGCATGGCGAGGTTAAGCATCTTGTGTATGCATCCTCAAGCTCGGTATATGGCAGCAATGAGAAGATCCCATTCTCAGTAACCGATAATGTTGATCATCCAGTCTCGTTTTATGCAGCCACGAAAAAATCTAATGAACTGATGGCGCACGTCTATAGTCACTTGTATAAAATCCCAACAACAGGGCTAAGGTTTTTTACCGTTTATGGACCCTGGGGTAGACCTGACATGTCACCGTTCATCTTTGCCAAAGCAATTTTGAATGAAGAGCCAATAAAGTTGTTTAATTTTGGTAACCATAAACGAGACTTTACCTATATCGATGATATTGTTTCTGGGGTACTAAAAGTAACCGGGAAACCGCCTGTTTCTAGTGAAACCGGCGCACCATACAAAATATACAATATCGGTAATAATGACCCGGTAGCGCTCCTGGATTATGTCAAAACACTAGAGGAAGCGATTGGCAAGAAAGCAATTGTCGAGTTAGCGCCACTGCAGCCAGGCGATGTAGAGACTACC
>CBDUKY010000226.1:0-5656 GCA_965367925.1 uncultured Pseudomonadales bacterium
CCAAATTGGCGTTCGATAAAGAACTACATGACCGTCTACTCAATGAAGTGCTAAGCGCCGATCCTGTGGTAGAAGGCATGACCCTCACTAACACTGTGGCCCAGCAGCGTGCGAAAGCACTGTTAGCCGAGTCCGATGAATATTTTTAGGTAGGAACCATTACCCATGCCGACATTTGTTAAATCTATCCGCCTGCTGACGTTCGTTCCGTTGCTGGCGTTACTGTCACTTACTGCTGAGGCAAAGACCTACAAGATTGCGACAGTTTCACCTGATGGACTGGGCTGGATGAAGGAGATGCGTGCCGGGGTAAAGGAAATAAACCAGCGCACAGAAGGCCGGGTTAAGTTCAAGATCTATCCTGGTGGCGTACAAGGAGATGATGCAACGGTACTTCGGAAAATGAGAATCGGCCAGCTTCAAGGCGGCATGATGGCCTCTAGCTCCCTGACGCGTTTTTATCCTGATCTACAAATCTATAGTTTGCCGCTTCAATTCAGGAATCAGGGCGAAGTGGACTTTGTCCGCAAAGATATGGATCAGACCATCATCAATGGTCTTGAACAAAATGGTATTAAGAGTTTTCACCTGGCAGAAACAGGCTTTGCCTATTTGCTTTCTCAAACCCCGGTACAAAGCCTGGAAGAGCTTCAAAAACTTAAGATCTGGGTACCAGATGGAGACCCCATTGCGGCGCGACTCATTAAAGGATTTGGGATCAGTCCCATTCCGTTGAACTTGACCGATGTACTTGCCGGGCTTCAAACCGGCTTGATCGATGCGGTCGCCGTACCACCTATTGTTGCCCTGGCATTACAATGGCATAACCACGTCAGCTATGTGACAGATCTACCCTTGATGTATACCTATTCAATGCTGGTGCTAGACCAGAAGGTTTACAACAAGATGTCAGCAGAAGATCAGAAAATTGTTTCCGAGGTAATGGATCGAATCTTTGCCAGGGTAGATAAGGACAATAGTGTCGACAATATCAAGGCCTATGACGCGCTCGTGACCCAGGGCATAAAAAAGGTTGAGCCAGATCTTAGTCAACTAGATAGCTGGCGCGCCCAGGCGACAGAAATTATTGCCGACCTTGTGAAGAGTGGTGAGATCTCCCAGCAAAGTGTTGATGCCCTGACGGAACGTCTGGCTGCAGTGCGCGCAAACACCACTGCAGGACAATAAGCCCATTCGTAATCTGGTCGTACAGCTATTTCGCCTGATTCACCGATTTGAAGATGGTCTGCTCATCACCGCATTGATTTCAATGCTGGCTGTTGCGCTGATGCAGATACTGCTTCGAAACTTTTTCGATGCTGGCATCTTCTGGGCGGAATCTTTTTTGCGGATCCTGGTGCTCTGGGTAGCCATGCTCGGTGCAATGGTTGCAACAAGAGAATCAAACCATATCAATATTGATGCTGTATCGAGATTTCTCCCACCGCTGATGAAAAAAGTCAGCACCCTGTTCACTCATTTGTTTGCGGCCATCATTTGTGCGCTGGTTGCCTACAACGCCATTGAATTTATTCAATATGAATATGAGGATCAGACTATCGCATTTGCCTCTGTGCCGACCTGGCTTTGTCAGGCAATTATTCCCATTGGCTTTGCTGTCATGAGCATTCGGTTTGTGATTGGCGGCGCCATGGATTTGCTTGGATTGGTTGAACGATGAATCTATTGGCTAGCGGCTTTTTGATGTTGATGGCCATGCTTGGCTCGCCGCTATTTGTTGTGATCCTTGGTGCGGCCATGCTTGGCTTCTACTATGCCGATATTCCACTCACGGTTATCACCATTGAAATTTATCGGCTGGTAGATACGCCGTTGCTACTAGCCCTACCATTATTTACCTTCTCTGGTTACCTGTTAGCAGAAAGTCAGCTATCCACCAGGCTAGTGCGTTTAACCCAGGTCTTTCTCGGTTGGCTTCCTGGCGGTTTGTCAGTGGTGGCTTTTGTTACCTGTGCTTTCTTCACAGCTTTCACCGGTGCATCAGGGGTCACCATTGTGGCAGTAGGCGCCTTGTTATATCCGGCGCTGGTAGAGGCGGGGTACCGGGAGAAGTTCAGTCTTGGACTGGTGACAACCTCCGGTAGCCTTGGATTACTGCTGGCGCCGTCATTACCACTGATTTTGTACGGTGTGATTGTGCAGCAGATGGATATCCCAAATCCATTTACGATTCAGGAGCTTTTTATTGCTGGTATTTTCCCGGCGCTGTTGATGATCGTTCTGCTTACCCTCTACAGCATCTGGAGTAACCGTCACGAGGCGATTGTGGTCGGTAAATTTAACCGTGCTGACGCCTGGGATGCACTCAAGGCGGCGAAATGGGAGATACCCCTTCCTGTCGTGATTCTCGGCGGTATCTACTCTGGATTTTTTGCTGTTTCTGAAGCGGCGGCGGTGACTGCTTTTTATGTACTCCTGGTGGAAGTCGTTATTCATCGTGAAGTGCCATACAGGATGCTGCCGCGGATTATTCGTGAAGCCATGGTGATGGTGGGCGGTATTCTGCTGATTCTCGGTGTGTCTCTCGCCTTTACCAATTTCCTCATTGATGCAGAGGTGCCACAAGCACTGTTTGAATGGATTAGGACCTATGTTGACGATAAGGTCACCTTTTTAATCCTGTTGAACATTGCGTTGCTGATTCTTGGCGCGATTCTCGATATATTCTCTGCCCTGGTAATTATGATCCCATTGATCGTACCTGTGGCGCTGGGTTTCGGTGTAGATCCAGTCCATCTGGGGATAATATTTCTGGCGAACATGCAGATCGGCTACTTCACGCCACCAATTGGCATGAACTTGTTCATTGCTAGTTATCGCTTCAAGCGGCCAATCGCTGAACTGTATCGTGCAACCATCCCCTTTATGTTTGTGCTGCTATTTGCACTAATCGTCATTACCTACATACCAGAAGTGAGCTTATTTTTACTGGATAGGTAATCGGCAGTGACGAACCTGGTCACATGGATGAAATTTGCCGGGTCACCAGTGACGACAGTTCGTCGACCTGGTCAGGTGATGAATGGATATTATTTAGTAATAACAATAAGATACAAACAACTGTTAAAGTTTGTCTTAAAATTGGCATAGAATTGGCAGCATAAAATTCTATGATCCTCTTAATTATAAACGGGCAAAATTGTGGAGAATGACGCGAAAGACTATCGACGCCTGATTGAAATCGGCATAGCGTTAAGTGCGGAGAAGGACATAGATAGTCTACTAGAAAGGATTCTTGTAGAAGCAAAGACCATGGTCAATGCGGATGCAGGGACCTTCTATCTGGTCAATCCCAATCAATGCCTTGAATTTGCCATTGTCTTGAATGACACCCTCGGAATTGCCCAGGGTGGTAATTCTGGTTCACCTATTTCCTTGCCTGACATTCCCATGAAGGATGCCAGTGGTAAACCGAATCTGGTGAATATTGCCGCCAGGTCAGCAAACCTGAAGGAAACCATCCTCATAGATGATATTGAGACGGTAGATGGTCTTGATACCAGTGGCCCACTGCAATTTGACCAGCTCACTGGCTATCATTCCCGATCTTTTTTCACCATGCCCTTAAAGAACTTTGCTGACAAGACCATTGGTGTTTTGCAGTTAATCAATGCCAAAGGTCCTGATGGTGAGTTTGTCCCTTTTTCCAAGGATTCTATTCCACTGATCGAAGCCCTTTGTTCACAGGCGAGTGTTGCCCTTGAAAATCGTCATCTGATGGATGAGCAGGCCCATTTGCGTAAACAGCTTGAACATGAGGTTGATGAACGAACCGAAGAACTCAAGAACGCACTATCGAAATTGTCTGAAGCTCACATTATCTTGAAGGAGTTGACGACCATTGATGCGGTGACCGGGATTCGAAATCGACAGTATTTTGATGAGGTGTTTGAGCAGGAGTGGCGACGGGCAATTCGTCAGCAATATCCTATTACCCTTATGTTGCTCGACATTGATCATTTTAAAAATGTTAACGATACCTATGGTCATCTGGCAGGTGATGAAACACTTGCAGCGGTAGCGAGAACCGTGGATAGCTCATTTAATCGTCCCTCAGATGTGGTCGCAAGATATGGTGGCGAGGAGTTTGTGGTTGTATTGCCCTACGTGGGTGATGGTAATGCGGCACCCATGGCGGAAGTGGTTAGAAAGAATATTGAAGAACTGATGGTCGTGGCTGATGGCCACGAAATTAATGTCACCTTGAGTGTTGGTTGGGTTTCAACTATTCCAACCGAAGGTGTCTCCTCGCGGCTTATGATTGCCGCAGCGGACCGGGCACTCTACGAGGCCAAGGCCCATGGGCGAAACCGTGCCATTTGTGGCGAGCTAAATTAGTATCCGGCCGCAAGGCCTTCCTTCCGATGATCTGAACCTGCGCAGTAACCGTCATCCATGCGATAGATAAGTTGAGCGCCACCAAATACATGTTCATGACTGTTTAGATCAAGACTGTGGCCTCGATCTGCAAGGTCACTAATTACCCCTTGCTTGAAGCCTTGTTCCAGACAAACCACGCCATCTTCCCGTAGGTGCCATCTTGGTGCGTCAGAGGCAGTTTGAGGATTTTGCTTGTGTAGATAGACCCGCAACATCATCTGCACATGGCCCTGGGCCTGCATATGACCGCCCATGACACCAAAGGCCATGGAAGGCGCTGATCCCTGCGTGGCGAAGCCTGGAATGATCGTGTGAAAAGGGCGTTTGCCACCGTCAACCTGATTCGGGTGTCCGGCTTCGAGGGTAAATCCACTACCGCGATTTTGTAAGCTGATGCCGGTACCTGGTACCACGATACCTGAACCGAAACCGCGATAATTAGACTGGATGAATGACACCATCATGCCGCTAGCGTCTGCGGTGGCAAGATAAACCGTATCTTCACCAGTACCAAGTGCGGTTGGCTGGGGATTAGCCTGATGCATATTGATTTGGCCAGCTCGATGTTGCAGGTAGGTCGGATCTAACAATTCATCAATGCTGACGCGCATATGGCTGAGATCCGCAAGATGACGTTCCACTTCAACATAGGCGATGCGCATTGCTTCAATTTGAAGGTGTACAGATTCTGCTGAATCAATGGGATATTGCGCGATGTCGAGGTGCTTAAGAATGCCGAGTGCAATGAGTGCCATTAACCCCTGACCATTAGGCGGGATCTCATGTAATGCCACGTCTGAAATACTCTCATGGATGGTGCCAACCCACTCACAACGATGTTGCTGCAAGTCCGCAAGGCTGAGTAAGCCGCCGTTTGCAGCAGCATCCTTGACCATGGCTTCTGCCAGTTCACCTTCATAGAAGGTAGCGCCACGGCTGTTAGCGATTTTCTCTAAACTGTTCGCATGGTCTGGTAGTTGTATAGATTCACCAATTCGTGGTGCGCGACCACCAGGCAGAAAGGTTTTGCAGAAACTATCAAAACGAGCAAAACGCTTTTCTGCCAACTTCCAATAGAAACCAGACTTTGGCCCGACCTGATAGCCGTCCCTGGCATATTGAATGGCGCGATTAAACAACTGCTCGAAGGGTAGTTTCCCGAACTTATCCGACAGGGCAACCCAGGCGCTGACCGCACCCGGCACGGTGACAGCATCCCAGCCCAGTGTTGGCATGGATTTGCGGCCATGAAAAT
>CBDUKY010000227.1:0-5653 GCA_965367925.1 uncultured Pseudomonadales bacterium
GGGTCTTCTCATCAATACAGAAACCATGGTTTTGACTGGTGATAAGTACGGTACCATCAACGAGATTCTTCACCGGGTGATTTGCACCATGGTGGCCGTGGCCCATTTTGATGCTGCGCATGCCGCTTGCCAGACCAAGGAGTTGCAAGCCAAGACAAATACCAAAGATAGGAATGCCAGATGCGATGAATTCGCTGACAGCCTTGATCGCGTAATCGCATGGATCAGGATCTCCTGGTCCATTGGAAAGGAAGATGCCATCCGGGTTCATCGCCAGCACTTCGCTTGCGGGGGTTTCCGCTGGTACAACAGTTAATTCACAACCTCGATCAACCAACATCCGAAGTATGTTTCGCTTCACCCCAAAGTCATAGGCGACAACCTTATATTTCGACTCGATGCCAGTTGCATAACCTTTACCTAGCGTCCAGGTGCCTTCACGCCAGGGATAGCTTTTCTTGGTGCTGACGACCTTCGCTAGATCCATGCCTTCTAATCCAGCAAAAGCCCTGGCATCTGCAAGTGCAGCGGCAGTGTCTGATGCAGTTAAATTGGGGCCAGCGACAATGCATCCTTTCTGGGCCCCTGAATCACGCAAGATAGCGGTTAGCCTTCTGGTATCAATACCAGCGATAGCAACGACATTACGCATTTGCAGATAGTCTTGAAGTGACATCCCTGCACGCCAGTTGCTATAGGTTAAGGGTAAATTCTTAATGACCAGGCCTGTCGCCCAGACATTATCAGACTCATCGTCTTCTGGATTCACACCTGTATTGCCAATATGGGGATGGGTCAGGGTAATAATTTGTCTGGCGTAGGAAGGGTCGGTCAGTATTTCTTGATACCCGGTCATCGAGGTATTAAAAACGACTTCACCAACAGACTTACCTTCAACACCAATAGACACTCCTTCGAACAATTCTCCGTTCTCAAGCGCCAGCACTGCTCTATGGGTCAAGGTCAGTCTCCAGTATCAATTTGCGGGTTTTCAGGTCGAAAAAAAGCGAGAAGGAATTGCTTCCGTCTCGCTTTCAGTAGTCTGCTAATTCGTATGCTTCAATTCACTAATTCAACTATTTCAACCAGCCTGTTTTAGGCAAGCATGACCTGAAAGATCGAGGTCACATTGGCGCGACATTCTAGTTGATGCGCGGTTCAGTTACCAGCACCAGAATCAAAAATGCCGCGCTTATAGACTCTCTAAACCCAACACGTCTTGCATATCGAACAAACCTGCTGGCTTATCAGCAACCCAGACCGCAGCACGAACAGCACCCTGGGCGAAGTTAGCACGGCTATGCGCTCTGTGAGTAATTTCGAGCCGTTCTCCCTGGCCGGCAAACATGACTTGATGCTCACCAATAATGTCTCCTGCCCGAACGGTCGCAAAGCCGATAGTTTTCGGGTCCCGGGGGCCAGTCATACCCTCACGGCCATAGACGGCGACTTTCGATAAATCTCTGCCAAGGGTATCAGCAACCACCTGACCCATTTTCAGGGCAGTTCCCGATGGGGCATCAACCTTGTGCTTGTGATGTGCCTCGGTAATTTCAATATCAACATCATCGCCGAAAATCTTTGCCGCCATTTCCAATAGCTTGAACGTCGCATTGACACCAATACTGTAGTTGGGTGCATAGACAATCGAGATATTATTCGACAAGGCCGTTAATCTGGCATTTTGTGCTTCATTGAGCCCAGTGGTGCCAATAACTATCTTCTTACCCGCTTCGGCACAAATTTCCAGGTGTGCGGCTGTCGCATCGGCAACGGTAAAGTCGATGAGCACATCAAACGCGTCTTTTACAACTTGTAACGATTCAGAGATTTGAATACCTAGCTTGCCAACACCGGCAACCTCACCAGCATCTGCGCCAATCACAGAACTGCCAGGCTGTTCCACAGCGGCACTCAAATTCGCGGTTGGGTGAGCCACAATAGTTTCGATGAGGGTCTTGCCCATTCGACCCGCGGCGCCAATCACAGCAATGTTTGTCATGAAGATTCTTCTATCGGGATATTAGAGAAAGCCGCGAGAATAACGATTTAGGCTTACTGATACCAGCACCGGCGGCACCGATGCTAGCGCATTAATCAGTTAAGGAATCGAAGAAGTGCTTCACATTACCAAACCAGGAGGCCTGTTTTGGTGACTGCTTGTCACTGGACTCACCAGCAAACTCTGACAATAGCTCTTTTTGCCTTTTCGATAGCCCAACCGGAGTTTCGACCACCACCCGGCAATACAAATCACCGGTTGGTCCACCACGGATCTGGCTGACATTGACACCTTTACCACGCAACCTGAAGAGCTTGCCTGTCTGGGTCTCGGGAGGGATTTTTAAGTTTACCCGACCGTCGAGAGTAGGCACTTCCAACTCGCCGCCCAGCGCTGCGTCAACAAAGCTAATAGGGACTTCACAATAGAGATGCTCTGCTTCACGGGTAAATATTTTGTGCTCACGGACATTTACCTGCACATAAAGATCACCGGCGGGGCCACCATTAGCACCAGCTTCACCCTGGCCATTGAGTCTGATTCTATCACCTGTGTCGACACCTGGCGGCACCTTCACAGACAGGGTTTTCGTTTCCTCAATACGGCCTTGCCCACGACACTTACCACAAGGATCTGAAATCATTTTACCGGCACCACGACAACGCGGGCAGGTTTGCTGTATGGAGAAGAAGCCCTGTCTCGCTGTGACCTGGCCCATACCACCACACTGGACACAATCGATTGGTGTTGTGCCCTTCTTGGCGCCAGAACCCAGGCATTCCATACATTCAACAAGGGTTGGCACTTTGATTTTGGGATTCGCGCCGCGAACAGCCTCTTCTAGATCTAAATCAAGCACATATTTAAGATCCGAACCGCGGTGTACCTGACGACCACCGCCACGACCACCGGAAAAGATGTCTCCAAAGATATCTTCAAAGACAGAACCAAAATTACCGCCATTGTGGAAGCCGCCACCACCGCCATTCTCGAACGCGGCGTGACCATACTGATCATAGGCCTGGCGTTTTTCCGCGCTGGTCAAGACTTCTGCAGCCTCACTGGCCTCTTTGAATTTTGCATCCGCATCCACATCATCGGGGTTACGATCAGGATGATATTTCATCGCCAAACGACGGTAGGCTTTCTTAATCTCCTTCTCAGATGCGTCCCGGGATACACCTAATATTTCGTAATAATCTCGCTTGGCCATATTATTCTTATCTACAAATAAAAAAACCGGACTTTATCCGGGTATGCGTTTTAGGTATGAAAATTCACCCTTGCCAGTTACCCGGCAAGGGTGAATAGCACTTACTTTTCGTCGTCTTTAACTTCCTCAAACTCCGCATCCACAGCATCCGGATCAGCATTTGCTGATTCGCCACCCGCATCTGCTGGACCGGCCTGGGCCTGCTCAGCTTGCTTGGCGTACATACGCTGGGTGACCTCGGAAGAAGCTTCAGACAGCGCTTGTGTCTTGGCTTCAATTGCAGCCTTGTCATCGCCCTTCAATGCTTCTTCCAATTCAGTCAGGGCTTTTTCAATAGCTGCCTTTTCATCGTCGGTTACATCATCAGCTTCTTCAAGCATCTTCCGGGTTGCGTGAACCATGGCATCAGCTTGATTTCGCGTGGTTACCAGCTCTTCGAATTTGAGGTCTTCCTCGGCATTCGCCTCGGCATCCTGGACCATCTTTTCGATCTCTTCATCAGACAAACCACTAGAGGCTTTAATCACAATAGATTGCTCTTTGCCCGTTGCCTTGTCCTTAGCGGATACATTCAAAATACCATTCGCATCCAGATCAAAGCTCACCTCAATTTGTGGTGTGCCTCGTGGTGCAGGTGGAATATCGCTCAAATCAAAACGACCCAGTGACTTGTTTTGTCCGGCTTGCTTACGCTCGCCTTGTAAAACATGAATGGTCACTGCTGGCTGATTATCTTCCGCCGTTGAGAACACCTGTGACTTCTTGGTAGGAATCGTGGTGTTCTTTTCGATCAAGTTGCTCATCACACCGCCCATGGTTTCAATACCAAGGGACAGTGGCGTTACATCAAGCAACAACACATCTTTCACATCACCAGCCAATACTGCAGCCTGAATAGACGCACCCATGGCAACTGCCTCATCAGGGTTTACGTCTTTGCGTGCCTCTTTACCGAAGAAGGCTTTAACCTTTTCCTGTACCAGCGGCATACGTGTCTGACCACCAACAAGGATGATGTCATCAACATCTGAAACACTGACATCGGCATCTTTCAATGCTGTGCGAAGTGGTTCGAGGGTGCGATCAACCAGGTCTTCAACCAGGGATTCTAATTTCGCCCGGGTTACCTTGATCACAAGGTGTTTTGGACCTGACGCATCAGCTGTGATGTATGGCAGATTCACTTCAGTCTGTTGGCTAGATGACAATTCAATCTTGGCTTTCTCTGCCGCTTCCTTCAAACGTTGCAGCGCAAGGGGGTCACTATGTAAATCCATGCCTTCTTGCTTTTTAAATTCATCAGCCAGGTAATCGATAACGCGCAAGTCAAAGTCTTCACCACCGAGGAACGTGTCACCGTTGGTTGAAAGCACTTCAAACTGCTTTTCACCATCAACATCTGCAATTTCAATAATTGAGATATCGAAGGTACCACCACCAAGGTCATAAACCGCAATTGTGGCGTCACCTTTGCTCTTGTCCATGCCGTAGGCAAGGGCGGCAGCTGTTGGCTCGTTAATAATTCGTTTGACTTCAAGACCGGCAATCTTGCCCGCATCTTTAGTTGCCTGACGCTGAGAGTCATTGAAGTAGGCAGGTACGGTAATTACAGCTTCAGTAACCGCTTCACCTAGATAGTCCTCAGCAGTCTTCTTCATTTTCATCAAGACTTGTGCAGAAACCTGAGGCGGTGCCATTTTCTTACCTTTGACCTCTACCCAGGCATCACCATTGTCTGCTTTAGTAATGGTGTAAGGCACCATTTTGATATCCCGTTGAACAACCTCGTCTTCAAAACGACGACCAATCAAACGCTTAACAGCGAACAGGGTGTTCTTGGGGTTTGTGACAGCTTGTCGTTTTGCTGATTGACCAACCAGAATCTCATCATCATCGGCATAACCAATGACTGACGGAGTGGTTCGATCACCCTCAGCGTTCTCAATAATTTTGGCGCTTTTGCCTTCCATGACCGCGACACAGGAGTTAGTTGTCCCGAGGTCTATGCCGATAATTTTGCCCATTTTATAATCTCCAGTTCCGTAAGCGGCTTGTCTGCCGGCTCAATTTCAATGTTCTTGATATAAGCCCTTAGGCCGCATTTTCAAGCGCTTTGCTAATTTAAGTGTCTATCTTGTGTCTTTATTCGGCGGCTTCCACGGCTTTTGAAACCATCACCATGGCAGGTCTAACCAACCGATCATTCAGGGTGTAACCTTTCTGAATCACAGCGACCACTGAGTTGGGTTCCACATCAGGGTTTTCAACCGTCGAAAGCGCCTGGTGCAAATTAGGGTCAAATGGCTCACCTGCAGGATCAACGATCCCCACGCCACTTTTCTGCAATACGTCCTGAAGCATTTTCAAACATAAGCCGACGCCCTCTGCGATGGCTTTGTTTGCACCTTCTTCAATGGCCTGCTCGGCTGATTCTTCAG
>CBDUKY010000228.1:0-5650 GCA_965367925.1 uncultured Pseudomonadales bacterium
TGGTCATCTGGGCTGAATCTGTTCTTCTTTGTGCTGCTGTCCCTGTTCTATAAATCTACTGGACCGAGGGCATATATGGTCGTAATGGCAATGTTTTTGTTTGCCGTCGCTACCTTTATGGCCTATTCACGGGTGGGCAATCTGATTGTATTCGCAGGCGCTTGTTTCGTGTTGCTGGTTTCCTTGCGTCGCTTTGAATATCGTCACCGCGCTATTGTCACACTGGTGCTGGTTGTAGTCGCTTATGTTGGCGTGCATGGTTTGAGAGACGCTGAACAGGCGACCAATCACAATGAAGGCTATACGCTGGATGTTCAATCTGTGGGCTGGTCGCAGCGATTTTCCCAGTGGCAATCAGCTTTGGATCAATACAAGGATTACCCGATCACAGGTAGCGGTCTTGGTACCTTTAAGGTGCTCTATCCGAAATACCGCAGCCTGGGCGATAGCAAAACAACCGGCAACTATGTTCATAATGATTACCTCCAGTTATTGGCTGAAGGTGGCCCACTATTACTCCTGTTTCTGCTTGGTTTGTTGGGCTTCTTAAGCTATCGGTTCTGCCACAGTACCTATGTGTTCCTGAGTTCAGGGGACAAAAAGCACTTTGAAGCAATTGTGCTAATCGTTGCGATTGGTGCAGTGCTTGTACACGGCTTGATGAATTTTACCATCTATAACCTCGTTAATCAGATGCTGATTGGTTGTGTGCTAGCAAGGCTGCTATGGCTGTACGGTCTGGTGACACCGAGAAAGTTGTCGTTTAACTCGCCAGCTTTGATGAAGTTCATGACCGTGTTAGTGGCGTCTTATGTGTTGCTAATAAACGTGGCGGACGCGATCAGTTTTGATCTGGTATATGGCGGGAATCGGCTACCAATCGATAGAAATAGCCCGAACGCCGACTTGTTGGTCTACGATATTCTGTCAACGATTAGTGTGCTTCGGCCAAATACGGCCGCCAACAAATTTGCAATGGCGACTTTTTATCGAACGAGTTTTGATCAACAGCCAGAATCAAATGTTGATGCCAGGCGATCACTAGCGATAGTGACGGCCCTTGAGTATCAACGTGGATTGGAACTCAACCCATATCATGGACAAGTAAGAGGTTTCTTTGGTGAGTTTTTAGCGCAAAATCCCTGGCTCGAGGATGAACCCGGGATCTATCAACGACCTGAAAGACTGGTGCGGGAAGGTTTAGCCATTGCGCCTTGTTTTGTTGTGAATCACTTAAAACTAGTTGATTTTCTGGAAGCCGAGGGTCGTTTTGATGAGGCCTATCGAGTCATGGCTGAGGATGCGCTGCCCTGGGCAATGATGCGCTACGATGATTATGGAACCTACCAACAAGCATTGTTTGTCAGATTGCTTCGGGCCGCGAAGTCACGGGATGATCAAGCAATCTTGAAAAAACTACTAGAAACCATGGGGTAAGAAAACGTTGCCTAGCGCAAACGCATTGAAAGATCGATTGCCTTGCAATGCTTGGTTAATGCCCCGACTGAAATATAGTCCACACCGGTTTCTGCAATCTGAACCAGATCTGATGCTTGCTCGATACCACCCGACGCTTCAAGTTTGATCCGCGTTGGATTGTTGGCAACGGCTTGCTGCATGTCAGACAGGCTAAAGTTATCTAACATTATCCAATCAGGCTGTGCTTCAGAGGCTTCATAAAATTCCTCCAGGCCTTCAACTTCGATCTCTAATTTTTTATGGGGCTGCATTGCTCTGGCACGCTGGATCGCAGCTTTAATTGAGCCACAGGCCTGAATATGGTTTTCTTTGATTAGAAATGCGTCATATAAACCCATCCGGTGATTAACGCCACCACCACAGCTAACGGCATATTTTTGTGCGCGTCGTAGGCCAGGAATAGTTTTTCTTGTGTCTAACAATTTTGTGTTGGTGTGAGCGATTAGATCGGCGTAGGTTTTTGTGGTTGTTGCTGTCGCTGACAAGGTCTGGAGAAAATTTAGTGCAGTTCGTTCACCGGTTAATATACTCTGGGCCTTGCCCTTTACAGTGAACAGCCAGGTGTCAGCTTTCACGCTGACTGCATCGTCCGCTCCCCAGATGACATTGAGGGTGGGATCTATCTGTCTGAACACCTCATCAACCCATCGTCTGCCACAGATAGTGGCTGGTTCACGGGTAATAACCTCTGCACTAGCCTCAGTATTAGCATCGATGAGCTGAGCGGTGATGTCGCCGTCGCCAATATCCTCTGCGAGTGCTTGAGTAACATTTGTTTCGAGGTCAATAAAGTAGTCAACCATGATTAGTAACGTTGCCTTAGGGTTAACGAATCACCCTGTTGTAGAAATTCGATATGTTTCAGTGCGGACATGCCCAGCAAGATGGAAAACCCATCCATACCAGGATTAATGCTCGCTCGAACATTCGTTAAGTTAATCTCACCAATGGAGAGTTGGTCAATATTGGTTTCATAGATTGTCACCACGCCATTGGCAGTCATCGCCTTCGCTGGCCTGCCGCGGGTCAGACCGTATCTATTAGCCACATTGTCAGGAATGACGACGTCAGTGGCACCCGTATCGAGTAGGAACTCGGCAGGCTGCTGATTGATAGTACCGGTCACGACATAGTGACCCTGCCGATTGCGTAGTAATTTGACCTCATGAACATTGCCGACAGTGTTAGTTTGAGGCATCTGATTCGGGTTTCGCTGCTCCTCCATGATCCCTGAGAAGAACAGGGTTAGCAGTCCAAGACCCAGAATAAATGCAATGGTCATCATACCTTGACCCATTGATGACACCTTCTTTCCTATAGTGAGATGGCTAAATTGAATGGCGAGTATATCAGCTATTCTTATCGCTCAATGCAGATGCTTGGTATCATGGTCACAAGATAACCAGTAGATGACCGATGAAGATAATTGACGGCCTGATTGCAGAGGCCAGACAAGTGGCTTCACCAAATTATGACGAAAGACCGTCTGACGAGGTCTCGTTGATCGTGATTCACTGTATTAGCCTGCCAGCAGGGCATTTTGGTACCGGTTATGTAGAATCTTTCTTTCAGAATAAGCTCGATTGCAGTGAGCACAGCGACTTTGAGGATATACGTAAGGTTTCTGTTTCCAGTCATCTGTTTATCCGTCGCAGCGGTGAACTGATTCAATTTGTACCCCTGCATCGGCGAGCCTGGCATGCCGGGGAATCGACCTTTCGAGGTAGAAGTCACTGCAACGACTTCTCCATTGGCGTAGAATTAGAGGGTATAGATTCTGATGAGTTTACTGATGTGCAATACAACACGCTCAGCGCTGTGATAAGAGCGATCAGGCAAGTCTGGCCCATAGCGCCAGATTGTATTGTTGGTCATAGTGATATTGCCCCAGGACGAAAGCAGGATCCTGGCACCGGCTTTGATTGGTCCAAAATTCGCGATATGGCAGGGTTAGCTACATGAAGTTCCTAGCGGTACTGATCGTAATTTTTATTTATCGAACCTGGCAAGGTGAAAACCCTGTCCGTTCAGTTTTTGCTTTTGAGCGTTACCAGAACTGGTTTGCCGATAGAGGTCTGCCCAGGTTCTGGCGCTACGGGCTATGTGTTGGTCTGCCTACCTTCGCTATTTTGTTTATTGATATGAAGATGCACGGCATCTTTTACGCGTTGCTGTGGCTTGCACTCTCCCTGGTTATCCTTGTTTATGCATTAGACATATATGATGCGGAGGTGTTGTTTGATGAACAAACAAACTGGCTAAGGTCGGTCACCGCAGAAGATCAGCTTGCTGACGTGGTTCAGCGTCAGGAAGAGTTCGAGGTGACGCAAGTATATGATCTCTTTCAGAGTATCGCCCCGGCACTATTCTGGTTTTTGATTTTCGGGCCAGCCGGTGCACTTTTCTATGCATTCACACTTCATTACCTCGATGGTCTAGACGATGACGATAGTGAAATAGATGTGGTTGAGAACATTCTTTACTGGCTCGAGTGGTTTCCAGCACGGGTGACAGGGCTACTTTTTGCAGTCGTTGGTAACTTTGGTCCAACCATCGACTACTGGATGGTAAAAGCCTGGGACACTGAGGAGTCCAATGCAGTACATCTTGTCACCCTGGCCGGTATTGCCGTGGATGCACCAGCGACCAGCACCACGAGCACAGATGATGTGCAAGGTTTTGCTGCTTATTCACAACAGCATGTTCAAGGCTTAAGAATCTTATGTGACAGGGCAGTGTATGGCTGGCTTGGTGTCGCTGCGATAATTGTCATTATTGGCTGGTAATGCGTTTCGTCTACATATTGATTTTTTGTTTGCCGCTTTTTGCCTCGGCCGCGGTAACTGTTACTGACGATCTCGGTAATGAAGTCACGCTCCCTGCACCAGCGAAGAGAATTGTTAGTCTGACACCGCATTTGACCGAGATGTTATTTAGGCTTGGTGTAGGTGATCAGATCGTCGGCACGGCCCGCTACTCAAACTATCCTGATGCCGCACGAACCATCCCAAGAGTAGGTGATGCCTTTTCCGTTAACATTGAGTCAGTGCTCGGGATGGAACCAGATATCGTTTTTGCCTGGCACACTGGTGGTGCAAACAAGGCAATCAACAAGCTGCGTGATTTCGGGATACCGGTATTTGTGAATGAATCAGAGAGCCTTAAATCCATCGGCGACAATCTGTCCAAAATGGGCTTGCTTGTCGGTGCGCCTGATGCTGAGCTGCTAAAAGCCGAGTTTCTTGAGCAGCTTGATGCGTTGCGGCAATCATATGCAAATCCACCGACAGTATTTTTCCAAATTTCTGACCAGGAATTATACTCTGTTAGCAATCGTCACCTGATAGGTCAGGCGCTTACTCATTGTGGTGCAATTAATGTGTTTTCAGCGCTATCACCGGATGTATCCATGGTCAGTGAAGAGGCGGTAATTGCGGCAGCACCAGATATTATTTTGATGACCCAGATACCTGATGGTGAGACGAGTCCCTGGGCTGGCAGATGGAATGAGTTTGATTTGCTCAAAGACAAGGTCTATACCATTGATCCCAACCTCGTGTCGCAACCAGGGGTGAGATTTCTTGAAGGTATTGCAGACATTTGTAAAGTAGTAGACACAGTTGCACAAAGGCTTGAATAGGTCGAAAGTAGATCTTTCATAAACGATGAATATTCAAAGGCATTAGCCGGTAAGACTGCCAAGGAGATTGAAGCGATGGCATCAGACGAGATATTGATGGACGAAGACCCAGAGGAAACTCGGGAATGGGTTGAGGCAATCAATTCTGTCCTGGAAACCGAAGGTGTAGAAAGAGCGCAGTATTTGCTGCAAAGGCTGTCATCTAAGGTTACGGAAACCGGTGCCCAACTGCCTTATGCCATCAACACACCCTATAGAAATACCATCCCGGTAGAAAAGGAAGCCCGGATGCCGGGTGATTTGTTTATGGAACGTGGCTTGCGGTCTTTGATTCGCTGGAATGCCATGGCCATGGTGATGCGCGCCAATCTAAAAGATAGTAGCCTCGGCGGCCATATTTCGAGTTTTCAATCGAGCGCCACCCTTTACGACGTCGGCTTTAACTACTTCTTCCGTGCCACGACGGAAAAACAACAGGGCGATATGCTCTATATCCAGGGGCACTCTGCACCTGGCATCTACGCAAGATCC
>CBDUKY010000229.1:0-5640 GCA_965367925.1 uncultured Pseudomonadales bacterium
GAAAAGTTTATTACGACCTGCTAGCCAAGCGAGAAGAAGCATCGCTAAATCACGTTAGTCTGGTGCGAATTGAACAGCTTTATCCATTCCCAGAAGAAGCGATGCTAGAAGTTGTTGCGCTGTATCCGAATCTTGCGACTGCTTGTTGGTGTCAGGAAGAGCCAATGAATCAGGGTGCCTGGTACAGTAGTCAGCACCATCTTCGTCGGGTCGTGAATTCCAAATTTCCTGGCTTGAATCTCCAGTACGCTGGCCGTGAACCTTCTGCTGCAGCTGCAGCAGGCTATATGTCATTACATGTGCAACAGATGGAACGTCTGGTGCAAACAGCATTGTATGGCGAAAACCCATAAATTTTTTGAGGTGTTCTTTTAAGGACCAATAATGACTGATATTAAAGCACCAGAATTTCCAGAATCTATCGCCGATGGTGAAATTGCTGCATGGCATGTTGCTGTGGGTGAAGCCGTCAAACGCGATCAAATACTTGTTGATATCGAAACCGATAAGGTGGTGATTGAGGTGGTTGCACCTGCTGACGGTGCCTTAACAGAGATTCTCAAGCAAGAAGGTGAAACCGTGCTTGCCGAGGAGGTCCTGGCGATCTTTGAGGAAGGAGCTGGTAGTTCAGCTGCAGCGGCAGCGCCAAAAGCCGAAGCCTCGGAAGCCGCAGCACCAGAGCCATCTGCATCAGAAACAATGGAAGAGACCATCGCAAGCCCCGCGGCTAAGAAGATTGCTGATGAAAATAAAATTGATGTGACACGCTTAGCCGGTACCGGTAAGGCTGGTAGGGTCACGAAGGAAGATGTACTCAAAGCGGTTGCTGAAGCACAGAAACAACCAGCTTCAACACCGACTTCTGTGGTTGCTGCTAATGAACCAGATACAAATAGTGAAGGCAGGATTGAACGTCGCGTGGCGATGACAAGATTGCGTTCAAGTATTGCCAAACGACTTGTAGAAGCACAGCAAACCGCAGCCATGTTGACGACCTTTAACGAGGTCGATATGACAGCCATTATGGAATTGCGTAGTCAGTATAAAGAAGCTTTTGAGAAGGCTCACGATGGTACCCGGCTTGGGTTTATGTCGTTCTTTGTCCGCGCAAGTATTGAAGCACTGAAACGATTCCCTGCGGTTAATGCATCTATTGATGGTAGCGACATTGTTTATCATGGTTATCAGGATATTGGTGTCGCAGTTGGTTCTCCGCGTGGACTCGTGGTGCCGGTATTGCGTGATGCTGATAGCCTGACGCTGGCGGAAATCGAAACCCAGATCAGAGATATGGGCATTAAGGCGCGAGACAATAAACTTACCATCGAAGATATGTCTGGTGGTACCTTTACCATTTCAAATGGCGGCGTATTCGGTTCTCTGCTTTCGACGCCAATATTGAACCCACCACAAACTGGTATTTTGGGTATGCACAAGATTCAGGAACGGCCGATGGCTGTTAATGGTGAGGTGAAAATTCGCCCAATGATGTATCTGGCTTTGTCTTATGACCATCGACTAATTGATGGCCAGGAAGCGGTTAGGTTCCTGGTTACAATTAAGGATTTCCTCGAAGAACCCGCGCGCATCTTGCTTGATATATAGCATTCCGGAGAGTGTAAATGACGAAATTTGATGTAGTTGTCATAGGTGGCGGTCCAGCTGGTTACCATGCTGCAATTCGAGCAGGACAGTTAGGATTAAAAACAGCTTGTATTGATAAGTGGATCAACAAGGAAGGTGATCCAGCTTACGGTGGCACCTGTCTTAATGTCGGTTGTATCCCCTCAAAAGCATTGTTGGATACGTCTCATAAGTTTGTTGAGGCCAATGAGCATTTTGAAGAAATTGGTATCAAGGCGACCGGTGTTAAAATTGATGTTCCTGCGATGATTGCTCGTAAGGATCAGGTTGTCTTGAACCTCACCAAAGGTGTTGCAGGACTGCTCAAGTCCAATGGCGTGACGACGTTCGAAGGTGCAGCAAAACTTAATGCAGGTCGAAAAATAGAAGTCACCTTGCATGATGGCAAGGTCGAGCAGTTAGAAGCAGAACATGTAGTCATTGCGACGGGTTCTGTTCCAGTCAATATTCCTCCTTGTCCGCTCGATAATGATCTGGTTGTTGATTCAACCGGTGCACTAGAATTCCAGAAGGTTCCGAAGCGCCTTGGTGTAATTGGTGCTGGCGTGATTGGTTTAGAACTGGGTAGTGTTTGGAATCGCCTTGGTTCAGAAGTCGTGGTACTCGAAGCTCTGGATACTTTCTTACCAATGGCAGATCAGCAAATCGCCAAAGAAGCTGCCAAGCAACTGAAAAAGCAGGGTATGGACATTCGCCTTGGTACGCGAGTCACAGGTAGTGAAGTTAAGGGTAAGAAGGTAAATGTTAGCTTTAGTGATGGAGACGGTGACCATACTGAAAGCTTCGATAAACTAATTGTTGCAGTTGGTCGAAGACCCTATACAGAAGACCTGCTAAGTGCTGATAGCGGTGTTGATCTGGACGAGCGAGGATTTATTTACGTCAACGATCTTTGTGTCACAAATGCGCCTGGTGTTTACGCGGTTGGTGATGTTGTACGCGGGCCTATGTTGGCTCACAAGGGTATGGAAGAAGGCATCATGGTTGCCGAACGTATTGCCGGGCAAAAGACACTCGTAAATTATGATTGTGTGCCTTCCGTCATTTATACCCACCCTGAAGTCGCATGGGTAGGTAAAACAGAACAAGAACTAAAAGCTGCCGGTGAAGAATTTAATGTAGGTGCTTTTCCAATGGCAGCCAGTGGTCGTGCCATGGCGTCGAATGACACCGTTGGTAGTATCAAGGTTATTGCTGATGCAAAAACTGATCGAATCCTCGGTGTACATATGATCGGCGCACATGTTTCTGAACTGATTGCCGAGGCTGTGATTGCCATGGAATTTGGTTCCAGCGCAGAGGATCTTGGTTTAACCATGTTCGCTCATCCCACCTTGTCGGAAAGTTTGCATGAGGCTGCCCTGGCAGTTTCTGGACATGCGATTCATATCGCAAATAGAAAACGAAAGAAGTAACCCGTAATTAAACTAACTTGTTAAGGATAGTTAACCTATGAACCTCCATGAGTATCAGGCAAAACAATTGTTTGCCGAATATGGACTACCAGTCTCGAAGGGTATCGCTTGTGATACTGCTGATGAGGCTGTTGCTGCTACGAAACAACTGGGTGGTGACATCTGGGTTATTAAGGTCCAGGTTCATGCTGGTGGTCGCGGTAAAGCTGGCGGTGTAAAGCTGGTTAAATCCGAAGCGGAAGTACGCGCCTTTTGCGATCAACATATCGGCACCAATCTTGTGACTTTTCAAACGGACGAGAAGGGCCAACCGGTCAGTAAGATATATGTCGAAGCCTGTACAGATATTGAAACAGAGCTCTATCTTGGTGCTGTTATCGATAGGTCATCGCGGCGAATTGTTTTCATGGCATCCACAGAAGGTGGTGTCGAGATTGAAAAAGTTGCGGAAGAAACACCTGAGAAGATTCTCCAGGCAATTATTGATCCAGCACTTGGTGGGCAAGCCTACCAGGGTCGTGATCTTGCCTTTCAACTGGGCTTAAGCGGCAAGCAGGTTAATCAATTTGCTAGTTTGTTTGTGAATCTCGCGAAGATGTTTGTAGATAAGGATCTTGCGCTACTGGAAATCAACCCACTGGTTGTTACCAAAGGTGGCGATATTCATTGTCTTGATGCCAAGGTTTCTATTGATGGTAATGCTTTGTATCGCCAAAAAGATCTCGCTGCCATGCGTGATCCAAGTCAGGAAGACGCGCGAGAAAATCAGGCATCAGAATTTGATCTGAACTATGTTGCCCTGGACGGCAATATTGGTTGCATGGTGAATGGCGCTGGTCTTGCGATGGGTACCATGGACCTGGTCAAGTTACATGGTGGTCAACCTGCTAACTTCCTCGATGTTGGTGGTGGCGCGACAAAGGAAACCGTTAGCGAAGCATTCAAGATCATTCTTTCTGATGCCAACGTTGAAGCAGTCTTGATCAACATTTTTGGTGGTATCGTTCAGTGTAATATTATTGCCGACGGTATTATTGGTGCAGTAAAAGAGGTGGGCGTGAAAGTGCCTGTGGTCGTACGGTTTGAAGGCAACAATGCTGCTCTGGGTGTTAAGACCCTGGCAGAAAGTGATGTAGATATTATTGCTGCAACAAGTTTGACGGATGCTGTGCAACAAGCGGTAGCGGCAATTGGAGGTGCAGCATGAGTATTTTAATCGACAAAAACACAAAGGTAATTTGTCAGGGTTTCACTGGTTCTCAGGGCACCTTGCACTCAGAGCAGTCTATCGCTTATGGGACAAAGATGGTCGGTGGTATTACCCCTGGTAAGGGTGGTCAAACTCATCTTGGCTTGCCTGTCTTCAATACGGTTCGAGAAGCGGTAGAAACTACAGGAGCGAATGCTTCTGTTATTTATGTGCCAGCACCATTTGCTAAAGACGGTATTCTTGAAGCTGCCGAGGCTGGTGTCGAACTGATCGTTTGTATTACTGAGGGTGTACCTACCCTCGATATGCTAGCTGTCAAAGCATCTCTGGATAGCCGTGGGATTCGCTTGATTGGACCAAACTGCCCAGGGGTGATTACACCGGGGCAATGTAAGATCGGTATTATGCCAGGTGAAATTCACCTGCCAGGTAAGGTCGGTATTGTATCTCGATCTGGTACCTTGACCTATGAGGCTGTAAAGCAAACTACGGACCTCGGTTTTGGTCAAAGTAGCTGTGTCGGAATTGGTGGCGATCCAATTCCAGGCAGTAACTTCATCGATATACTCGGTATGTTTGAAGAAGATCCAGAAACAGAAGCGATCATTATGGTCGGTGAGATTGGTGGTAATGCGGAAGAAGAAGCCGCGGAATTTATTAAGTCCAATGTTACCAAGCCGGTGGTTGGTTATATCGCGGGTGTTACAGCACCTCCTGGTAAGCGTATGGGCCATGCTGGTGCTATTATCGCTGGCGGGAAAGGGACAGCAGACGACAAGTTTGCCGCACTTAATGCCGCGGGTGTCACCACGGTTAAGAGTCTTGCTGAAATTGGCAATACCTTGAAGGAAGTGACCGGCTGGTAAGGTAATTTTGACCATCAACGGTCAGTAAAAAGAAGCGATGGCATATACCATCGCTTTTTTTTGCCTTGAAATTGATGGCTTAGACCCCATCTAGGCACTCACACAATACAAACCCGCACAACATCAAAGGGAGCTGTTTTACTAATGGCCGCTGAATCACAAAAAGAAACCATGGGCTTCCAGTCGGAAGCTAAACAACTACTCCAACTCATGATCCATTCTCTTTATAGCAATAAAGAGATTTTTCTCCGGGAACTGATTTCAAATGCATCTGATGCGATCGACAAACTAAGGTTTGCCAGCCTGTCTGATGCCTCGTTACTTGGCGATGATGCTGACCTCAAGGTCAAAATTGATATTGATGAAGATGCGAAAACCATCACCATTACCGACAATGGTATTGGTATGACGCGCGATGAAGCGATTAGTCACCTGGGTACTATTGCGAAAAGTGGTACGGCGCAGTTTCTTGATGCGCTCACCGGTGACCAACAAAAAGATGCCC
>CBDUKY010000230.1:0-5626 GCA_965367925.1 uncultured Pseudomonadales bacterium
AGATCATCTGTGTGACACACTTGCCTCAGGTCGCGGCCCAGGGACATCAACATCTACAGGTTTCTAAATCCGCGGGGAAAACACCGAAGAGTGTGGTCCGAAATCTAGCCCCGGCGGAGAAGATTGAAGAAATTGCTAGAATGCTCGGCGGTATCGAAATGACAGACCAGTCACTGGCCCATGCAGAAGAGATGTATAAAGCGGCTCAGGTCTAGCGGGCGGGCAAGTTAACTATTTACAGTCCGGGCACAAGCCATACAAATTGAGATTGTGGTCGGTAAGCTCAAACCCAAGACGGTCTGCCACCACCTTTTGACGCTCCTCGATTTTATCATCGCGGAATTCTTCGACCCGACCACATTTCACACAAACAATATGGTCATGATGCTCCTCTGTGGAGACCTCAAAAACCGAATGGCCACCTTCAAAGTTATGCCTTACCACCAGACCCGCGTCTTCAAATTGCGTTAGGACCCGGTAAACTGTCGCCAGGCCAATCTCTTCACCGCGCGTGATCAATGCTTTATAGACATCCTCCGCACTCAAGTGGTGGACTTTTGAACTTTCGAGAATTTGCAGAATCTTAACGCGAGGCAGCGTTATCTTTAGACCTGCTTCTTTAATATCTTGGGATTCTGCTGGCATGGATTTGATTCAGGGTTATAGCTGGTGTCAGATTCAGGTAGTATCTCGGTTTTCCCCAGCAATTGAAAGAAGATTGACTGGTGATCAGACCTGTTTTTTTACTGTGACCCTATTTGTATGATGAAATTTAGCTTCTTGCCCATAGTACTAGTTTCGCTGTTCCTTGCATCCTGCTCAACCCTGCATTTCCCTGGTGTTCACCGAATTACGGTACAGCAGGGCAATGTGATTACCCAGAGCATGATAGATAAGCTAAAGCCCGGCATGACCCGCCGCCAGGTCCAGTATGTACTGGGCAATCCTGTGGTCGATGATCAATTGAACAAAAATCGCTGGGATTATATCTACACCATTGACGTGCCAGGCTATGACCCGGTCAATCGTAAATTGCAGGTGTTTTTTATCGACGAACGACTCAGCTATTTCGAAGGTGATTTCGTCCCCACAGAAAACAAGACCAGGGCTGAATCCAACAGCTAGCCTTGCTTACGCGCTCGCTGTCGCCTGGCCTCTTTGGGATCAACGATTAGCGGCCGGTAAATTTCCACCCGATCATGCTCACTCAGCGGCTGCGCCAGAGAAACGACGCTGCTGAATATCCCAACCTTGACCTGATCTAGTTGAAGCTCAGAAAACGCCTCACAGACACCAGAGGCGTCAATGGCATCACGAACACAACTATTTTCAGGCAAGGTTACTTGCTTCAGAAATTGCTTCGATGCGGACGCGTAGGCTACTTCGACTATCATCACTATTACCCGCTTTGGCTAGCCATGTAATTGCTCCGCACGGCGGCAAAAGGCATCTACCATCTTGTCGGCTGCAGAGGTAAATACCCGCCCGGCACTCATTCTCATCAAGCTGCCCGGTAAGCTAAAGCGCAATTCAAGACTTACCTTGCTGCCATCTTCTCCTAGTGCCAAAAATTGCCATCCACCTGACAAGCTAGAGAACATGCCATCCACCAGTGACATTCGAATTGCTGCCGGCGCATCTAATTGATTGCGGGTTGTAAAGTTATAACGCATGCCTGTCGCAGACATTTCCAATCGCGCCAGCATTTCCGAATCGGATTCACTGACGATATTCGCATCACTACACCAGGGCAGGAAATCTGGATACCGCTCCACGTCATTAACAATGTCAAACATCTGACGACAGGAATAAGGCACGATGGCCGATCGATGAATACGCTTCATTACTAGATAAACGTCAACACAAAAACAATACCAACCGCTGCAGGGGATACAAACCGGACCAGGATTTCCCAGACCTTAAACTGACCGTCAGAAAGCTGCAGTTGATCCTTGCTAATGGCTTTATCCAATGCCCAGCCAGAAAACAGCGCAATCAACATACCACCCAGGGGCAGCATAATATTGTTTGAAACATAATCCATTGAGTCAAAGAAGGTCATGCCAGGTAACACATGGATGTCAGACCAGATGTTGGTAGAAAAAGCAGAACCCAGCCCCAGCAGCCAGGCAATGCCACCGACAATTGCAGCCCCGGTGAAACGACTTACTTCTAACTTCTCAACAAGCCAGGCAAGTGCAGGCTCAACCAGAGAAATCGCGGACGTGATAGCCGCAAATGTCACGAGTAAGAAGAACGCGGTACCGAAAATAATACCGCCACTCATCTGGCCAAAGGCCAGTGGCAAGGTAACAAACATCAAACCTGGACCTGAACTGCTTTCCAGGCCATTGGCAAATACCAGGGGAAAGATTGCCATCCCTGCCAGCAAGGCAACGGATGTATCCAACAAGGCGATAATCGTCGCTGAACCAATTACGGAGGAATCCTTCGGCATATAGGCGCCATAGGTCATGATTGCACCCATACCAAGACTGAGCGTAAAAAACGCCTGCCCCATGGCAATTAAGACACCGCCCCAGGTGAGCTTTTCAATATTGAACGAAAACAAGAACGACAAACCCTGACCAAAGTAACCGGTTGTCATGGCGTAACCAACAAGCACCAACAACAGGACAAACAAGGCTGGCATCAAATACTTAACGGCTTTTTCAAGACCTTCATTGACCCCGCGGCCGACGATAAAGATTGTCAGTAGCATAAAGATGGAATGCCACAATAAGACTTGTTTTGGATCTCCAGTGAAGGCTGAGAAAACCTCGTTAGCTGTCTCACCACTTGCGGCAACAAAGGTGCCTGTGGCCAGTTGATATATATAGGCCATGGCCCAGCCGGCAATAACCGCGTAGAAGGAAAGAATCATAAAACCCGCCAGGGCACCCATCCAACCGACCACTTGCCAGCCACCATGCGCACCAGATCGCTTAACAAGATCCTGCATGGTGTTGATTGGACTCTGCCGCCCTTCTCGACCAAGGAGAATTTCTGAACTCATAATGGGAATACCAATCAGGAAAATACAGACCAGATAAACCAGCACAAAAGCACCACCACCGTTCTCTCCCGCGACATAGGGAAAACGCCAGATATTGCCAAGACCAACAGCAGAACCGGCAGCCGCGAGTATGAACATCAAGCGAGACGACCACATGCCGTGTACGGATTCAGAACCAGCCATTAAGATTACCCTTTCTTGTTTTCAGCCATTGTCAGGCATTTGCAATGCTGGCTCAACACATCTCGTCATCTGCTCTTCAATCAACCTGACCCTGTACAAAGCCTGTTAGCACCCTATAATAGGCGCCCCAGACCCAACCCCTCGAACCCCAATGGCAAAAAAGCCAAAACAGTCTCCGGGCAGCATCGCGCAAAACAAACGTGCCCGCTTTGAATTCGAACTTCATGAGAAGTTTGAAGCCGGCATGGTGCTCACTGGTTGGGAAGTCAAAGCGTTAAGACTGGGCAAATGCCAGCTAACGGAAAGCTATGTGTTCGTGAAAAATGGCGAAGCGTTTATTAGCGGCATGAACATCACGCCACTGCAAACCATCTCCACCCATGTGGTAGCGGAGCCGACCAGGGTTCGCAAACTCCTCCTGCACAAACGTGAGATTGCACGGTTGATCGGCGCAACCCAGGCCAAAGGTCAAACCTGTGTGGCCCTGGCTGTTTACTGGAAGGCGAATCGTGTGAAGCTGGAAATTGCACTCGCAACCGGTAAAAAAGAGCACGACAAGCGTGCCACCATCAAGGACCGGGAATGGAACCGTGATAAATCACGGGTAATGAAAGCCCACAACCAATAGGGCTAGTTGCTTTCAGCAAGCGCCTTTTTCTTCTTCTCAGCATCTTCATTCAAGATACCCTGAATCGCCTCAGCATCACGGATCAGCTGTTGTTCTGCCGCCAGGGGATTATTGGCTTTGTTTTTTTCTACAACTGGTTCGACAGCCGCTGCCTCCGGGTCTTCACTACCGCCACAAGCTGCGAGCAGCGACAAAAGGGCCAACAAGATTGCATATTTTTTCATCGTTTTATTCTCCTTGGCTAGCAGACTAGCCCCTTGACCTTAAAAGCTCTAGCAAAAATGCTATTCAAGCACCGCTACTCTTGAATTTCCGCACAACGCCACCACTTACTTGTGAAGCCGGCCAATTGCAGTAGAATGGCCGACCTACTAAAGGTTTGTAACGGGGGCGATTTGGATTCGACGCCGGTAGCGAAACCTGAGGTGCATGTCGAGAGGGTAGTAACTCTCGTAAATCAATTACTGTAACTTTTATAGTTGCCAACGACGAAAACTACGCACTAGCTGCCTAAAAAACTCTTTTAGAGTAATTTAAGTTAGCTTGACCCGGGGCGAATGTGCCCATGTATTCAATCCGGGTGCTCGACTCATGGGACCGCTGTCAGGCCCCGCTTGTGGCTAAAGCAGTTAAACTTAAAGCAAGCTCGCCTCTTAATCCCTTTTCGTCGGGCCAGTGAGAGGTTAAACAGTAGACGAAATAAACATGTAGAGCCGAAGGCAGAGTACTGACGGACGCGGGTTCGATTCCCGCCGCCTCCACCAGATATTTTTCCTCGCCAGATGGCGAGGCAATCACCTGCTTGACCTACTCACCGTGGGTCGAAGCTTCAAAATAACGTTCAACAAACCCCTGCAATCAACCTGTGGAAAATCAATTCTGAAGATGCGCGCCCCGTTTCAGGCATGAAGGCGTCGGGCGGAGGAAATACCGGACTGTAGAATCCAGGCGAGTTCGCTAGAAGATAAGGGAAATGAGCCACATTTTCTAAAGCACGGACAAGCAATACTAATTGCCGATGTTCAGTCAGATTTACGCCGCCCTGGCGTAGGAATCTTTTTATCGTCAATGGCTGTCATATACTGACCTACTGACTTCTCCGACTAAACTAAAAAGGGGTCTGCATAAGAATTCGAATTTCTGAACTCTTATGCAGACCCCTTTTTGTGTTTTTGTTGCCGCGGAAATTATCTTCGACGACGCGACAGACCAATCAAGCCAAGAGCAAACAGCATCAAAGTGGCCGGTGCTGGCACAGCATGTGCATTGACAAGCTCGAAACTAACATTGTCCAACACAGTACCACCCCAGTTGTTTTCCGCGCCAACCTGATCGAAGAGGATGACGGCATTAGTCGCAGGTGCGATGAGGGAAAACGCGAGGCTATAGTCATCATACATATAGTCGGCTGCGCCGCCGCTGTTTACAGAGCCGGATGCCAAAGTACCCTGATCAGAAGAGATCAGCCAATTCAAAATATTGTCACCGTTATTCCCAAAACCGGCGTTGTTACCATAGTCAAATGAGAAGGTGTAGTCACCAGCGACAAGCGAACTGAGCGGGTTTGTGAGCTGGAAAGAACCATTAGAGCCAGCGCCCGTTCCTTCGGTATCCACACAAAAACCAGATGCGCCGCCATCATTGTTGCAGAGATCGGCGTAGTTACCCACGTCCACGTTGCCTGCAGTAACAGTCCAAATTGAGTGAAAATCGTTGTTGTCGAAGTCATCCTCAAAAATAACAACAGCGCCGGCATTATTGATCACAGCAAGTGATAGCACGGCGCAAGCGAGAACAAA